>NZ_CEZPJD010000992.1:0-2541 GCF_983059655.1 Okeania sp. | reverse complement strand
TAAATTTAATATTGATTTTAGATAATTCAGTCTAAATCTATTACTTTAGTAATATCCTTATTATTAATGCAGTTATTTTGTCAGCATTTCTTGCGGACTGCTACACAAACAGCTATTATAAGTCCCTATTTCCCTACAGGATGCTATGCAAACAGCTATTAGTAATGAATAATTACTTCTAAGGTTTGGGAAAGTGACTTTGGTAGTAACTTTATTATTATTTCTTGATTTCTCAGTTGTTTTTACCGAAAAATTCTGGGTATGCGCCTCCCTTTTCAAGGGGATAAAAAATGCTTGTTAGCGTAGCTTTCCGTAGGGTGGAATGACGAGGAGACCTCGCCATATAATCGACCAGGAGAAAATAGAATATTCGCTATCTCAAGCCTCCTTATTGCAGAGGTACTGATAACTAAAAGACCTTCCCCAAAATTAATAGCTGATCGAGGAGTTCCACCCCAATAGGAGGCTAGCTAATAGCTGACCGCTGTTTGCGCAGCATTCCGCAGGAAATACTTACATTATTTTTAATTTAGATAAACTAAATTTGTTACTTGCATATTTTCAGATTTAAACTGCAAAAAATCACCCTTATATCATAAGCCGGTAATATTTTTCTCTACTCATAACTTTAATAATTTTAGTAGTTATATACTATCTATTTTAGTCTTTTTTCTGTAAAAAAATACTTTTTATGCTTATTAAATTAATCGATCCCCTTCTAGATCTTCACATAAGACAATAATTTTTTATTAAGGCCATACCTTTAAGATTTGATTAGTCCAATATTCTAGTAATTCAATCAAATCAAAAACAATTGACTTAATAAAAACTATGTATACAAAAATCAGAATATATAAAAACACGGGCAGTACAAAATTACAGCCCTCAAATATACAAAATATATTAAAGATAAAGACTTACCGTTCAACGAAACTTACTCAAACTGAATGAGAAAGTCTGAAGGTCTAGTCATTTGTAGTGGGTCAAGCACTACAGGGTTAAATGGCAAACCCTTACATTGTCAAAGACATCAGGGATTACTTTTTCAATTATATTAAATGACCCATTTATATCAGCATTTAATAATTTCTTTTCTCTGGTTTTATACAACCCTCTTGATTACTCTTTTTCCACTAAAATTCAGTTTTTTATCTCTATATTTAAGCAAATCATCCCCATCTAAAAAACTCGATTGAGATGTATAAGATTCTTCTGTAATTATTAATTTTATTCCTCTTAGTTGATTCAAGCTGAGTTTCTTTTTGTTTTCAAAGAAATATTGGCGCTGGATGGTAATTGGCTAAATTGAACAGATTTTTTGACAAAAAAGACTTGTGGTCAATTTCTGACCACTGATTTGCTGATAATCATGACGTTCAACTAGCTTCATACCTTAATTGTAGCTGATAACGACTCAATGGATAGACAACTGAAAAAACTTACTCATTTTAGTTTTATAGGTATAGTTATGAGGAAGCTTGATTAACTTTAGAGAAGTTTTCGCTCTCTTTAATTTACACCCCGATCAATTCTTGAGTAATCATACCTAAGCTTTTTTACTTTCTATTGCCCAACGAGCTAATTCTGTCCGATTGTGTAGACCAGTTTTACCAAGCATATTACTCACATGACTCTCAATAGTTCTTTGACTAACTTCCATCATTTGTGCAATGTCACGATTTGCCATTCCCTGGGCGACAAGTTGGACTACCTTTAATTCTGTGGGAGTTAACTCTACGTTTCGGCGCACCTTAATTTTTGGCCCATTACTAGCCACGCCAGAATTTTGATGTTTAATTAGGCGAGAAGCTTGCTTCAGGGAAGATTCTACTTGAGCTACGAGTTCTTCTGGCTCAAATGGTTTGACAATGTAGACATCAGCTCCAGTATTCAAACCTTTGACTCGGTCTTGACTTTGACCTTTAGCAGATAGAAATAGAACTGGAACCCATTCTGTAGCTGGATTTTCTCTGATGTGTTGCACAAGGGTATAGCCATCCATTTCTGGCATCATCACATCACATATAATTAGCTCAGGAATTTCATTTTCCAGCTTTTCTAGTGCTTCTCGGCCATTTTCTGCTGTTGTTACCTGATACCCACGAAATTCTAAATAATCCTTGACTAATAAAATTAAATTAGGGTCATCATCAACCAACATTAACCGTCTTTGCTCTGTAGTATTAATTTCCTTCATAATGAAGAACTCACTTTGTTTAATTCCCGCAAACGTTAACTTCAAAGATAGGTATAAACCACATCTTTCATAAAAGATTAAAGAAGTAGGGCGAGTTTGCTACTTTCTTTTAAATTAATATATATCCTCACCCAAAGGGCAGGGACTGTATCTAACACTCTAAAGAAATTATACTCCTATTTATTATTGATTATAGACTTTAGACTCAATCAATACTTCTACAATATTTAGATATATAACTAGATATAGCAATCCTATTTTATTCGTGTCAAGAATCTTACTGCTTTTTAGGGAATAGGGAACAGGGAACAGGGAACAGGTAAGAGTTTCAGTTTTTTTATCTA
>NZ_CEZPJD010000991.1:0-2544 GCF_983059655.1 Okeania sp. | reverse complement strand
GAATAAACCATCTAAACGAAAAGATAATTGTTTGACTTCACGGGAGGTAAATTCATAAGTTTGAGTATTGGTATTGGGTTGGTTAATTAGTTCAAAGAAAATTGTCGGAAAGTTGAGAAATATTTGATAGAAAATACTGTCTGTTTTCACAACATTTATAGTTTAGGGGCAGTAGAAATATTTTACTATTTGGTAGGCACGATAAAGTTTATTAAGTAGCGATAGATTTAGGGTGCATATTCCGCACCCAATTTTCAACTTATTTAGTGTATAGTTTTCGCAATTCATCTATTGAGGAAACCTGGGGCATTTGAGAAATAATTCCCTCTAACAATTTCACATCATTAATGGCTGAAATTTCAGATAACATTCCCACAGCTTCATCACCAAACTTGAGTTTTAATCCCATATCTATTGCCAATAATAACGCTTGTTTAATTTTGGCATCTTTTTGAGATATCTCAGCATCCTTCAGGGATATCTCAGTATCCTTTTGAGATATCTCAGAATTTTTTTCTGCTGCTAATTCATCTCCTGTTTTAATCACATTCCCATCCGCATCACACCAACGTAACCAAGTACCACTAAGATTTTCAAATACACCATTCCAAAGAGTTAATCCTAAATTTACATCAGCAAACCAAGCATCATTTTTCGGAATATAAGAAGTGCCTTGAAGTTGAAATACTTGGAGAAAAGTTTCACCTAGTTTTTGCAACGGATCGTAGACAACATAATAAGGAATTCGTAACTGTGCATAGTCTATTAATTTACTTCCTAACTCATTGCCTGGAGTGGGAGAAACAATTTCAATTACTATATCCGGAGATTTACCAAATTCCCAGAATAAATAAGAACGAATATTACGTTTCCACCATTGTTCGCCACCAGGAATATTCAAACTTAAAAACACATCAGGTACAATTCCTGAATCTCCGACATAAGAGAATAAACCCACATTAGCAGCAGCAATAAAAGGAACATTTATTCCTGTTTCGGCACCGCTATAAAATACAGTTGTCAGCAGACGTTGTTGTTTCTCATTAATCAAACTATCTAAAGGAGTATCATCCTCCAGAATCATATTACTGGTGTCTGGATATTCATGGGGCAGAAGTGTCAATTTTTCTGACATAATTACCTCCAGATTTATTTAGGAATTACTTGAGGTATTATAGCATTTCTCATATTAATAATATACAATCTTTTTTGCCTCTTTTTTGTTCCCAAATTCCGATATACCCAGCAAAATTTCTCTGCTTCATATATTTTATAGTTATAAATACTATATTTGCCTTTTCCTCAATATTAAAATACTTGTTTAATGAGTTCTTTTAAATTCATAGAGCAAATTACTGTAATGTGCTTGAATAGAATAGCAGTTAAATTCAGGAATTAACATATATGGCCACCAGATTAATTCAACTGGAAGATGGGATTTTGGTTGAAGCTGAAGTTCCAGATAATGAAGCAAAGCCGATTTCTACTAATGCTGTTAAAGATGTTAAATCTAGTTTTGCACAAGTTAAACCTGTATTAGTTAGTATTAGTCGTCCTATTGCTGAAGCTTGGCAAGAAATTAATAAAGATATGGAAATTGAACAAGCTGAGGTGGAAGTAGGTTTTAACTTCGAGGGGGAAGGTAATCTTTATATTACTAAAGGAAAAGCAGGTGCTAATTTAAAAGTTAAGTTAGTATTGAAACCAATTGCACCAAAACTATTTGATGTAATAATGGTAAACAGTAAAGGTGAAGAAATTAATCGTAGTTCCCATGAAGCAGTATTTTTTACTGAAGATTTAGGTAAAGGTGTAACCTTAGAAATGGTTTCTATCCCTGGGGGTAGTTTTGTTATGGGTTCGGCAGAAAATGAAGTAGAAACAGATAGTCCTGAAACTCCCCAACATGAGGTTACTATTCAACCTTTTTATATGAGTAAATATCCTATTACTCAAGACCAATATCAAGCTATTATGGGTAAAAATCCCTCTCACTTTAAAGGAGGAAAGCGCCCAGTCGAAACTGTAACATGGCATAACGCTACAACATTTTGTCAAAAGTTATCAAAAAAAATTGGGAAAACTTACAAACTACCTAGCGAGAGTCAGTGGGAATATGCCTGTCGCGCTGGTACAACTACACCGTTTTATTTTGGGGAAACTATAACAGCCGATTTAGTTAACTATAATGGTGACTACACTTATGGCGATGCCCCTAAAGGCAAATATCGAGGGGAGACAACTGATGTGGGAACTTTTCCTCCTAATGCTTTTGGTTTATATGATATGCACGGGAATGTGTGGGAGTGGTGTCAGGATATTAGACACGATAATTATGAAGGTGCGCCTAGTGATGGTAGTGCTTGGGAAACTGGAGGAGATAGTAAGATACGAATTCTTCGTGGTGGCTATTGGGAAGATGAACCTGGGAATTGTCGGAGTGCCTTCCGTCTCTGGGGCGATCCCGGCTTCTGTAGCAATAACAGAGGTTTCCGTGTAGTTTATTTGCCTGGTTTATAGAAGTATTAAAGAATTCAGGAGTCA
>NZ_CEZPJD010000990.1:0-2546 GCF_983059655.1 Okeania sp. | reverse complement strand
TACATTTCGTCGTGCGAAATGTAGGATTGAAGATTTGTAGAAATAATTATAGACAACTCAATATTCTCAATCCATATATTATTATTCCAATGTCAGATTTTCTGGTAATGGTCCATGTTTGAAAAATCAAGATAACTTTGAGTGAAAAGTAGGTCATATCCTCTAAAACTCTGGAATACTGACCGTAATATCCACTCAAATGTTTATCATAACTAATTGAAGGGACATCATTAAATTATGCAACAAGAAAAAGATACTACAAAAGAAGTAGCAGTAGATCCTACAGAAGCAGGTTCTCTAACTACAGTATCCAATGCCGAGTCTGAAGAAACATCCGATCAACTCCAAGGTATTAAAAACCAAATCTTGGAAATTTTATCAGAACTACCAGCTATTATCTCTGGCTTCTTTGGACAATATCAAAAACCGATAGTTACTCTAGGTTTGATTTTAGGACTTATTGTTACTCTAAAAGTAATGTTGGCAGTAATCGAATCGTTAAATGATATCCCACTGCTAGCTCCAACTTTTGAGTTAATTGGTATTGTCTATTCTGGCTGGTTTATATATCGCTATCTACTTCGTGCTTCTAACCGCCAGGAGTTATCGGTAGAGCTTCAAGCTTGGAAAGAACAACTTTTAGGAGATAAATCATCAGATAAATAAAAAAGTTCCAACAAGTAGACATTGGTTAATAATTTGAAAATGCATTTTCAATAAATCAACCAATGTCTAAATTTTTTAGCTGCTTTTATGAACTACAGATTTGTTGCAGAGTAGCAGTAAAATTAGGATAAGAAATGCTTGCAGCTTCAGCCTGATGGATACTGACAGTATCAGTAGCATTAAGAGCAGCGATCGCCAAACTCATAGCAACTCGATGATCCCCATAACTCTCAACATCGCCACCAGTCAAGGCCACACCACCAGTAATTTCCAACCCATCAGGTAATTCTGTCACTTTAGCTCCCAGTTTTTGGAGTTGAGTGGCCATGGCCATCAGGCGATCGCTCTCTTTTACCCGCAACTCACCCGCATCCTTAATCACAGTCGTCCCCTCCGCAAACATAGCAGCAACTGCCAAAATGGGAATTTCATCAATGAGTCGTGGAATTATCGCACCAGAAATTTCACAAGCTTTCAAAGGACTGTAACATATTCGTAAATCAGCCACAGGTTCTCCTGCTACAACTCGCTGATTTTCCTGTATGATATTAGCCTCCATCATTTCCAAAGCTTCTAATATACCTGTACGAGTAGGGTTAACACCAACATTTTCAATTACCAATTCCGATCCAGGCACAATAGCTGCTGCTACTAACCAAAAAGCTGCCGAACTAATATCACCAGGCACAACCACATCTTGGCCTCGCAATTTAGCTGGGCCAGTCACAGTAACACTATTTGTTTCTGGGTCAATACTAATTTGAGCGCCAAAAGCTTGCAACATTCTTTCGCTATGGTCTCGTGAAAGAACAGGTTCAGTTACAGTAGTTTTACCTTCCGTCATCAAACCAGCAAACAAAATACAAGATTTTACCTGAGCTGAAGCAATGGGAGAATGATAATGGATCGGTCGTAATTTTTGTCCCTGAATTGCTAGTGGGGCTAAAGAGCCACCTTGTCTACCCCAGATTTGAGCGCCCATTTGTGTGAGAGGATCGATCACACGGGACATGGGACGCTGAACCAGGGAACTATCCCCAGTAACAGTAAAAAAACGTTCGGGATGGGACGCCAAAATCCCCAACATTAGTCGTATTGTAGTGCCAGAATTACCACAGTCCAAAACCTGAGATGGTTCTGTGAGATTATCTTGTCCCACCCCTTGAACTTCCACCAAGTCTGTATTCAGTTGAGATATATTAGCGCCAAGTAGTGAAAAACATTGAGCAGTGTTGCGGGGATCTTCCCCTAAGAGTAAGCCTTTTATAGTAGTTTTCCCTTGAGCGATCGCTCCCAGCATCAGAGACCGATGAGAAATTGATTTATCTCCAGGAATTTGAATGTTACCTTTGAGGCATAGACCCGATGGTGGTCTTTGAATTATCAAAATTTCTTGACTATTTGTAATTTTTGTAGTAACTACAGCAGGTATCATAAAATTAACTATAAATTTGCACAGCCACAATTTTATAGGAGTCTGGGAAGAGTGAGGAGCAAAATACCTGTGCAGAATTCACTTAATATCAAGTCCGGATAATTACTGATGAAAAAACCTATCTTCTCACGCAGAAAAAATATCCTTATTCTCCCCGCTCTATGCTCCTAACTCTCCACTCCATAAGGGAAGTTTTAGCGACTAGAATTGATAAGTTAAAGCCTCTGAAGAATTCTTTTAGACTTTATCTTATCTTTTTTTATCCATTTGTAGCTATTCTAGTTTATTTGAGGCAAATTTTGAAGATGAATTTGGTATTGCACTGTGACAAACATCAAAAGACTGTATTTTGATTGCTCAAGCTTATTTGTAAAACTATTCGATTGAATTGTTTGCTATGATTCAACAATGAATAATGAATAATGAATAATGAATAATGAATAAT
>NZ_CEZPJD010000989.1:0-2551 GCF_983059655.1 Okeania sp. | reverse complement strand
GCTTAGAGTTATGATTTGTAATAAGCACTTATACAGAGTTGTGTTGTATTTATCTGGAACTGCTCAAACCAGTACCCTGATTAAGTATATTCTGTGTAAGTTCGTATTAAATAGGTTACTAATCACTTTATAGTTCAAGCTTTTGCTTAACAACGCATTAAGTACTGAGAACTATAAGCTATAGCTCAAGCTAATCAACTTTTCTATTAAATTTGTAAATCTGTAGTCAAAGTTATTTGGGAGGATAATTTCTATGAAGACACATCAAAAATATATTTTTAGCTTATTGGCAGCCACCGCTGTATTAGGGGCAGGTAGTGCTCAAGCAGCTCCAATTTTAATCGACGATTTTAGCGTAGAGCAAGATGTTGGACTTCTTGATGTTCCCATGTTTGTACCTAGTAGCAGCCAAGAGGGACCAGATGGTTCTATTATTGGTGGGTTTAGGGATATGGAAGCTATGGGAGATGCTGATAGTTTTCTGGAAACTCGTCTCCAAGCAACTGGAGGAGCGCTTACTTTTAGTAATAATGTAGGTACTACCGGGTCTGGAACTATAGTTTGGGATGGAGATGACGATCCCACAGTAGTAGATACTATGGGTTTGGGAGGAATAGACCTAACTGGTGGTGTTTGGCCTCTAGATCGTATCTTGGTAGAAATCCTCTCAGCTGACCTTCCTGGTTTGGAGTTGAACTTTACTATCTATGACCTTGTTGGCGGTGTTTCAAGTCTTTCACAGACCTTTGCCTCCTCAATCACAACTCCAGAAACCGCAACTTTTCTCTTTGATGACTTTAATGCAAATGGCACAGCAGATTTAACTAATGTTGGTGCAATTCAGTTGGATATTGCTGGCCCGGCAGAAATTGATGCCCGATTTGATATGATTGAGGTTGGTAAAGAAGTTCGTGGTCGCGTTCCAGAACCTTTAACATCTTTCTGGACTTTTGCAGGAGTATCTGCATTAGCTGGACTATGTAGAAAGAAAAAGTTTTGTAGTAGTAAATAACTCGTATTCTGAAAAGTAATTGAAAGATTTCCAAGGTGACAGATGATTTAATGTTGGTGTCAACTGATGAATTCTAGGTCCATAAGTTAGAGATGGTTTCGATGACCTTTTAAGCCTATGGATAGAATAAATTAAACACTGCATTCGGTGATTCCTCTGGAGTCATCGAAGCTAGTTTATATAGATTGAGAATCAGATTTTGAGAAATTGCTCTGCTGTAGCTTTTGGGTTTTTGACCTGCTAATTGGCTATTACGCTTCGGTATTTTTGATTATTGCTGCTAATGCTAAAAATTATGATTTTCTTGTTTCTGAAATAGAGCGTTTTTTTTTATTTCCAGCATTTAGCAAAATCTTGATTATTTATTTTTAACTAATTTCCAGAGTTCGACGAAGTTGTGAATTAATTTGAGCTGATAATTCTCTTATGTGTTTAATTGAGAAATAAAACTATCTTTGGGGTGAAATATAAATATATCGGTAAAATTATCGGAAATTTCAGGTAGATCATCCGCTTCTGCTTCTACTAATTGAAGTTTAATTTTAGGGTTAAGCAAATAGCTGAGAGAAGTTAATCTCAGAGAATGATTACTAATTACAAGTGGGTTGTTTGTTTGGTTAATGATTTTTGCTACTTGAGGGTCATAATAACTACTATATTTATGCCACCAAGTTTCTGCTTGAGAACTAATTCCACAGGAAATTATTCCGGCTGAGATGAGAAAAACTGTTACTATTTGCCAAAATTTCTGTTGAAGTGGATAAGTAAAGTTGGTTAATTTATTTGTCAGTAAGTAAGCGATACATAAATAAATTCCTAAGTAACTAGGAATCAAATAACGAGCAATACTAGAACGTTGCCCCCCTGACATTAAATCGGAAATTCCCATATTTATTGGAGTAATTAATATGAAAGTTAATATCAACAAACTTATAGCGCTGTGCGCAGGCAACAGGCAACAGCTCATCTGGCAACAGGCAACAGAGGGAATAAATTGCCGATAACATAAGACTTTTAGCTATTGGGCAAATCCTGCAATTTGTAAATATACCAGCGCTCATTGCTATACTTCTTTTGGCTGATGCTTACAGATAAAATAAATTGAGTATAGGATTAAGATTAAAATTAATGCCAGTAAGTAAGGCCAGACTGTATTTAAGCTAAGTAGAGTATAATTATCCAAAGCTACATTTCTGACATCAAATAATTTTTCTGAAGTGCCAATCTGAATATCTATAAAAGTAAAACCTAAATTGATAAACCATCTGGTCACCAAAGTTAAAAAAGGTGTAGTTTTAGAGATAAATGCCGTATCTTCATAATCGCTAACTATGGCTATTATCCAAGGTAAAAATATTAAAAATCCCAAAACCGATGCCAGGAGATAAGCTTTTAATCTCTTAGTTAATTGCAGCTTGTCAACTAAAAGAACGTATAACCCATGCCCTATAACTATTGATAGAAAAAATAAATTGGTATATAAGTTTATAGCGCTTTTCACATGGATAGACTACAGTTAGTATGGGCAACCCAAAAGCA
>NZ_CEZPJD010000988.1:0-2551 GCF_983059655.1 Okeania sp. | reverse complement strand
TGCACCTGCTGGAAATCGACATCCCATACCAATGATAGCGATCGGTTCTTTTTCTGTTTTTTTAAATTCTTCAACTTTTGACCTTAATTGCTTAACTAACAGCAAGAGTCGTTTAGATGAAGATAATTCTTGAATTTTTTCTGACAAATTATCATTCATTTTTAAAGTGTTTATCTTTATGTGATTTATTTAATAATTAATTTTTTATTTCAGATATTGACATTTTTTTATGTGATAAATAATCGGCAAAAGTATTATTGTTTTAGTTGATTTTATATCTTTATTTTTTGTTTTCTTACATTCTAATACACCTCAATCATATGACTAGATAAAGCTGTAAAAGTTGCAGTTATGGTAAAAAGTTATTATTCATTTTAAAAGTGTTTCTATTTCTGTAAGTTCTTTGACAATTGAACTTTCTATTTCAGATTCTGACAACTTTTCTACTTTTGATAAATAGTCGATAAGAGTGTTATTATTTTTAGTTGATTTTATTTCTTCATTTTCTGTTTCATTACACCCTAATGCATCCTCAATTATATAACTAGATAAAGCTGAAATATTAGGATAATTGAAAGCCAAGGTAGGAGAGAGAGAAATCAACAGTGTTTTTTCTAATCTTTTCTTTAACTCTACAGCCATTAGCGAATCCATACCCATTTCAAAAAAACCTATTTCTGGGTCTGGCAGCTCTGAAGGAGGCAAACCTAAAACAGCCACAATTTGATTTTGCAGATGATTGATTAAAATATTTTGACGCTCTTTTTGAGGTGTTTTTTTCAAAACATGGATAAATTCAGAAGCCACTTTAGATTTTTCTAACTCTTCTTCTACTTTAGCTACCAAATTATCGTCTAATACATCTTGTATTTTGTCAAATAATTTTAATTCAGACTCAGAAAATTTTTCAGTTGTTTTTAAGTAATTAACTAGACTTTGAATATAACTTTTATGACCAGTAGAAAACTGCGGACTTTGAGTATCATAGGAGGAATCAACTATTGCTGTTTTCACCCAATACCGTTTTCGTTGGAATGGATAAGTAGGTAAAGCTACTTTCCGGCAAGTATAATCTTTGTACACTTCCATCCAGTCTACTTCAGTTCCCCGTACATACAACTCTCCTAAACTAGACAACATCTGTTGCCATTCATCTCTCAAAAGTGCAGCATTTTCTGGCATCTCGGACGGGAGGGGGATTTTCTTCGGACGCAATGATGGCAACCATACACCTACATCCTCTGGTAAACATCGCCTTCCCATCCCTAATAATATTGGTTTAGGTCCGATTTCTAGGAAGATTTCAGCACCTTGTTTGTGCAAAGTTTCCATCCCTTGGGCAAACCGCACTGGTTTACAGATATGAGCTACCCAATATTGAGCAGAAGAAATACTATTGTCTGCTGTTGTTCCTGTAAGGTTAGATATGATTGGTATCTGAGAGTTATTGTATGTGATTTGATTAGCTACTGCTTCAAACTCTGCCAACATAGGTTCCATTAAAGGTGAATGGAAGGCACGAGATACCTGTAGTTGTTTGGTTTTAATTCCTGATAACTCTAAGCTATTAACAATTGAGCTAACCGCAACAGATTCCCCTGAAATCACTACACTTTCTGGCCCATTAATTGCTGCTATAGATATTTGAGGAACAGAAGCGATACTGCTGACGCAACGCTCCGCGAACACTTCTCTAACATAAGACTCCGATGCCATCACAGAAACCATCTTCCCCCCAGAAGGCAACTGCTGCATTAATCTACCTCTGGCTACAATTAATTTCAGACCGTCTTCAAGACTGAATACTCCAGCTACACAAGCTGCCACATATTCGCCCAAACTATGACCAATGACTATATCTGGTTTTATTCCCCAGAACTGCCATAGTTGCGCTAGTGCATATTCTATAGCAAATAGCGCTGGTTGAGTATAAGCGGTTTGACTTAATATAGATAAGTTGAATGTGTTTATGTCTTCAGGATAGAGAATTTCTTTGAGGGAGGTTGTACCGAATGTGCCTAATATTTCGTCACATTTGTTAATAGCTTCTCGGAATACTGATGATTCCTCATAAAGTTGCCTCCCCATATTTACATATTGGGAGCCTTGCCCTGTGAATAAAAAGGCTATTTTAGGTGGAGCGCTATTATTTGACAGTTTTCCCGAACAAATTCCTGCTACTTCTGCACCCGCTTTGTATTGTGAGAGTTTTTCTACTAATTCTTGTTGGTTAGAGGCGACGACAGCGAGTCTGTGGTTAAAGTGGGTACGTCCAGTATTAGCTGTATAGCAAATATCTGCTAACTCAATATCATTGTTTTCTGCGACCAGATAATTTTGATAACGAACAACCAATTCAGAAAGTGCTGTTTCTGTTTTTGCTGAGAGAGTTAATAAATGCAACGAACGTCTTAAATTATCTGCCTCTTGCAGAGGAGCTACTCTATAATTATCACTTCTGACTTCTGACTTCTGACTTCTGACTTCTAGCGGTGTTTCCTCTATAACTATGTGAGCATTCACACCCCCTATTCCAAAAGAGCTAACTCCT
>NZ_CEZPJD010000987.1:0-2558 GCF_983059655.1 Okeania sp. | reverse complement strand
CTGTAAATCCTGGCCGGAAGAAGAACTGGGAACTGATTACGATCCATAGCAATATTGGCGATCGCTGTGTATAAATAACAGGTTGCCATGCAATCAAAAAAATCTATGACGAAAAGAAAGTAATATTGGGGAGAATTTTTCCTTTTGTTACACCTAAAATGACAAAATTAAATATATGAGTTACGCAAAGAAGTCCCGTCACCAGAAATTATTGGTTTGAACAATAGAGATATACAGCCATATAACCAGGCTTATGGGGTCTTCTGCGTAAGTTATGATAATATTATACTATATATACATCTAACCTAGTTAAAAAAATAGATTCTAATATGGACACTTTGCCAATTATTTCCCTCAAAAAGTTAGCAGAAGAAGATCGGCACGAAATCAAACGATTGTATCTTGCTTGCGATGATCGTGGTTTTTTCTATTTGAACGATCACGGTATTGCCAAAGAAGTCATAGAAGAAACGATCGCCACTTCTCGGCAATTTTTTGAACTACCAGAAGCTATTAAAAATAACTATGGACAAGACATTCAGACCGTCTCTCCTAAAACTTGTCGGGGCTATGTCCCCCTCTACGGTGAAGCCACCAATGGAAAAGCTGGCTTTGACCCTAAAGAATACTTTGAATTTGGTTTAGAACGTCCCCATTCTGACAAACCCTTTACCGGACAGACTGTTTTTCCCGATGACACGGTTGCACCTGGTTTTGCTTACTGTCACTATCGCTTACAAAGCGAGATAATGACCAATGTAGTTCCAATACTATTAAAGGGAATGGCTTTAGCATTGGGTCTGGAAGCTACATGGTTCGATCGCTTTTTTACCGATCCGATTTTAATTCATCGTACCATCTATTATCACCCTGGAACAGGGAAAGCTGGAAAGCATACCGATAGTGGAATGTTTACTATATTGATTCAAGAAAACCTGCCTGCGCCATCATTGCGGGTGAGAAGCGATCGCCGTTGGATGGGCGTTCCTTGTCTGGAGGATGCTTTTGTCATTAATTTAGGTGATATGTTGCAAATGTGGACGAAAGGGAAATTTGTCAGCACTGCCCATGAAGTTATTCACAATCTTCCTATCAGTCGCATATCAATTCCCCTATTTCTATATCCGAATATCGATACAATTATCGAACCTTTTGGCACTACCGAAAAAATTAGCGCCCTGGACGTAATGCTGAAAGATTACCGATCGATTTGGGAAACCCAGGAAGGGGCAGGTCGGGCAAAAGAGTTAACTTAAAATTTAAGGATTCAGGTATTAATATCGTACTTATCTACCGAGAAATTGTGGTCTAAAGCCTCCCCTTTTAAGAGGATAAAAAAAAATATTTCATATTTCAAGCCTCCTTATTGCAGAAGTACTGTTTTGCTAGCGCATAACTTTCCGTTCCGGAATGCTACCGCAAACGTTAACGCTCCGGAGATATTTGCGGAGCATTTCGTAGGAAAAAGCATAGCTCCTCCGGAGGAGACTAACTGATAACTGAAATGACTCACTATCAAACCATTGGCGATTAATTTGATGATATTGTATGAAAAAAATTCTGGCATTATGGGCAATACCCCGCTCGACTTCCACCGCTTTTGAAACAATGATGCGAGAAAGGGGAGATTTTCTGGTTCTTGATGAACCATTTGGCTTGTACTTTTACTACAGCGAGGAGAGGAGATGCGATCGCTATAAAGAAGCCGAGAGTAATCCCAACTATAACTTTCAACCTCTATTCCAAGACCTAATCAATCAAGCCCAAAAGCAATCGGTATTTATTAAAGACATGGGTCGTTTTATTTACGACCGCGCCGATGAAGCCTTTTTATCCCACTTTGAGCATAGCTTTCTGATTCGCGATCCAGCCAAAGCTCTCCCTTCTCTATTTGCAGGTTGGCCTGATTTTAGCTTAAGTGAAACTGCATATGCAGAACTTTACCAATTATTTGAAGCCACCAAAGCCTTTTTAGGAAAAGTTCCCCCTCTGATAGATTCCGATGACTTAGTACAGAAGCCAGAGGCCACAGTGAAAGCTTACTGTGATGCCGTAGGAATTCCGTTTATGCCCCAAGCATTAAAATGGCAACCCAAGGTACGCTCTGAAGTTCTACAATGGGAAGGGTGTTGGCATACTTATTTACAATCGAGTCAAGGATTTAAAGAAAGAGAGAGAAAAGATTATGTTAGCATAGAAGATAATGATCGCTTAAAGCAGGCTTATGAGTATTGTTTGCCTTATTACCAAAAGCTCTACGAACATCGACTGCGGATTGAATAAAAACTTCTCGCAATGGATACAGACAGTAAATCTTTATTTACAGCAGTTTTGGAGTTGATGAGGTACAAAATTTTAGGACTTTAGGGAGTAGGGAGTAGGGAGTAGGGAGTAGGGAAAAAGAGATTATCCTAAAAAGTGCTGTAAATTAGTTTCTTATATCAAGTCTCATTAATTAGCCATAATAAAAATGTTCAACTCTAGAGAGAGAATTTTTTTTCCGTCTCTTGGTGCGCGTTCCCTCTCTTGGTCGGCGTTCCCTCTCTTGGTGAGCATTC
>NZ_CEZPJD010000986.1:0-2558 GCF_983059655.1 Okeania sp. | reverse complement strand
CTAACTACCTCTCTAGAACTGCCTAATTCTTGAGCGATCGCTTCGTGGGTTATCTGTAAAGTTTTTATCTGACTATTGACATTATTTAAAAGATATGATGCAATTCGACAATCCATGCGACGAAAAGCAACTTCTTCAATTATTTCAATTACATTAGCTAATCGTTGGGAAAGTAGTCCAAAGATATATTCTTGCCAAATAGTGTTGTGTGTCACCCATTTTTTGAGGCTATTTGCAGGAATAATCAAAGCTTTAACTTCAGTCTCAGCAATGGCAAATGCCGGAAATACTTTTTGACTGATGATACAAGAAGCCGTCATAATACAACTATCACCTTTTTCTAGATGATAAAGAGTAATTTCTCTGCCACTTTCTCCTATTTTGTAAACACGAACATTTCCAGAAATTATGAGTGGCAAATGATGACAAATATCTCCCTCTAAACAGATAAATTGACTGGGGGACAAACTGATGTGTTGACATTCGTTAATAAAATTTGTTTTGGCTTCAGAATCTAGGTTTTCCAAAAAAGGAAATGTAGAAGCAATGGTTTGAATTATTGCTTTATTCATCAGTATTAAATCTCCGATATTTATCTAACTTAACCCAAAACATAGTTCAAACTTTGTAAGCATTCAGCCATCAGCTATCAGCTATCAGCTATTGCTTTTAGTTTTAGATAAAAGCTTTAATGATTGAGGCAGAATTTATACTTACTACCAAAGTCGGCTGTAAAGTCTATATTCATTTAAACCTCCTCATAAGAGCTGAGAGCTGACAGCTAATAGCTGAATGCTTACCAAACTTTTTCCTAATTATCAATCAGGTTCGCCAAGTTCGCCAAGGATTGAAATCCTTGGCTAATAGTTTAAGTCATCTTAAGATGACTCTTGGGGAGTATGCCATCTTTTTATATTATGATTAATCACTACAACTTGATATAAAATGTCATTGCGACTGGAACGGATTGGAAGGTTTGCGGAGCATTCCGGAACGGAAAGCAATCTCAATTACTTCTGGAATTTTTAAATAATTTCCATTTTACTAATTATTTATGCCAATCTATTTACCATTACAGATGTTTTTGTTGGGTTGCGCTGTCGTTTAACCTAACCTACTGGACTGTTTCATCTTAAATGGTGCAATAGGAAATCTACTAGAGATTGCTTTCCTAACGGAATGCTCCGCAAACACTGTCGTTCGCAATGACAATTCTAATGCACTGTTTTAGCTGAAACAATCCACTACGGTATGATAATTGTATCAAATATAGCTAATTATTTTGATGAAAATTGTATGATTTTATAGTCTTGTTTTTCCGAGCAATTTTAAGAAAAAATTTTTGTGGTCTAAAAAATCAAAAAGAGTGAAAATAAGTGATGTTTAAAACTAATCAAAAAATTAATAATTTACAAACTAATAGTTGCGATCGCAAATCCTCATTTGACTTAAGAAAAGTTGGTTTAAATCCTAACTTTTGGTATCCCCTAGCCCAATCCAAAGAAGTTAAAATAGAAAAACCCCACGCAGTTAGTTTTGGCGGAGAACCTATTGTTTTAGTCCGAACAAAATCTCATCAAATCTTTGCTCTGGAAGACCGATGTGCCCACCGACAAATTCTTCTGAGTATGGGGGTAGTTTGTGGAGATAAAATTACTTGCACTTATCATGGATGGCAATACGATAAGACAGGAAAAATCGCAAAAGTTGACTATTTACCAACAGGTTGCCCCTTACCAAAAGGAGTAAAAAGTTATCCTTGTCAAGAAATTTATGGTCATATTTTTGTCTTTCCTGGAAAAACAGAATTAGCTGAAACTGTACCTTTACCGAATATTAAAAATTGGGATAATAATAAATATAAAACCATGTATTTTTCCCGTCGTTTGAATTGTCATTATTCATTTATGAAGGAAAACTTAATGGATATGAATCATCAATTTTTACATCGGAGATTTATGGGAAAAGTCAAACCAACTCTTCTCGAAACATCTAAAGGAGAAAACTGGGTAGAAGCTAAATATAAATTCAGTGGAGAACCCCATCCAAGTGCTAATTTAGTATTAGCAGCAGGACGAAAAGAAGAGTCAGAGTCAGCAGATTCTGATTTTGATATTATTACCATTCGTACAGAATATCCCTATCAAACTTTAACAGTTTGCCCACCAAATTCAGAACAGCCACTATTAAATCTTTGGGTAGCTTATATTCCAGTAGATCGAGAACAAAAAAGTAATCATAGTTTTGGAATGTTGATGATTCGTAAACCTAAAATTCCCGGATTAATCAATCTTTTATGGCCATTAATGCGTTATTTTACTCAGGTTATTTTTAGTGAAGATAAATGGGCTGTTGAAATGGAACAAAAAGCTTATAATCTTCAGGGAGAAGACTGGAATCAAGAAGTATTTCCTTTGATGCTTGATGTGCGAGAGTTATTGTACAAAAAAGGAATTTCTATTCTGCCTTTAGTTGATTAAAAATCATAAATCTGTATATAGCAATCCTATTTTATTTGTGTATAAAAATCTTACCGCTTTTAGGGAACAGGGAACAGG
>NZ_CEZPJD010000985.1:0-2560 GCF_983059655.1 Okeania sp. | reverse complement strand
TTTTAGTACGAATGCGTCTCAAGGGGTTACTATAAAAATGTCGGTGGCACTTTACCAGGTATTAGTGATATATACAACCAGTTAGGAAATACATATTATGGGCTTGGTAAATTTGAAGATGCACGCTAAGGAAAAATGGGGAATTTTAGAACGTAAGCTAATAGAAATAATTGTGGTATAAGCTATCGCGAAGGTTCTATTAGTAGCGGTAAATTGCGAGAATTATTGGGTTTTTCAACCCCTTTAGAAGCAGATAAATTTCTTAAGTCTAAAGGAGTTGATTTAGACTACGATGAAGAAGATTTTATGAGCGATCGCCAAACCCACGAACAACTAGAAAAAGAGGGAAAATCAAAGAGGTTATGATAGTTGTTTCGGATACTTCGCCGATTTATTATTTACTTCTGTTAGAGCTGTGTATTTAATTTTTATCATGCTACAAAATACTTCCATACTCCCCCTTTTAACCACCAATAATTTAGAGGAAAATAACTGATGACAACTCAAGAATTAATTGATTTAAGGACTTGCATTATGGAAGGTAGAAATCACGATGCCTTAGCAATTATTGACGAACTGGATGCCATGAGTAAAAAAGACATCATCAGAAAAATCAAATCCTATTTAATTGTGATGTTAATTCACTTAATTAAAAATCAGGTAGAAGGACGTTTAACCAATTCCTGGGCAGCGTCTATCCGCAATGCAATCATTGAAATTCAAGACTTAAATTTGAAGCCAAATAAAACTTCTTATTTTATCAAAGAAGATGAATGGGAGGAGATGTTAGAAAATGCTATAGAACGTGCTATTCGTGATGCAAGCACGGAAGTTGAAAATGGCGCTTATAGTTCCTTTAAACTGAAGGAAATGGTGGATAAAAATTCTGTAGTCACAACTACTAATAGTTTTTTAGCCTTAACTTACAGTTATTCTGCTAATGATTTGTTAGCTGTTATTGACGATAATTTGGCATTATTACCAGGTGGGGAAGATTGGAGATTTGGTAAGATAAATAAGTAGCATTTTTAATTTTTACAGCATATTTCGGGCAAATGATGTACAAGGTAAATGGTGAAAATATTATAGTGCGGGCATCTTGCCCGCGAGGGTATACCTTATAACAGTAAGGAAGCGCTGTAATTGTTGATTTCAGGAGAAAAATAACTGATGACAACTCAAGAATTAATCGACTTAAGGACTTGCATTATGGAAGGTAGAAATCACGATGCCTTAGCAATTATTGACGAACTGGATGCCATTAGTAAAAAAGACACACTTATCAAGATAGATTCTTATTTAACTGTGGTATTAATTCACTTAATAAAAAATCAGGTAGAAGCGCGATTAACTAATTCCTGGGCAGCATCAATTCGGGCTTCGATTATCAAAATTCAAGTCTTGAATTTGAGGCCAAATAAAACCTCTTATTACATCAAAGAAGATGAATGGGGAAAGGCGATCGCGCAAGTTATAGAAGCAGCTATTCGAGATGCAAGCGTAGAAGTATTAGATGGTAATTGCAGTCCGTTTCAACTAAAAGAAATGGTAGAAACAACTCAAGTTACCGAAAATGCTTTGAGTTTATTGTCCTTAATTTATGCACATCAACGGGAGATTATAGCCGCAATTATTGACGATAATTTGGCATTATTACCAGGTGGAGAAGATTGGAAATTTGGTAGGATAAATCAATAGTATTGTACTGTTTCACGGAATTTAAAAGTCAAAAGTCATTCAAGGAATTCAAAAGTCAAAAGTCAAAAGTCAAAAGTCAAAAGTCAAAAGTAAGATTTTATAAGTTTATAACTTTGATGGTACAGTCATTTCCATAAATTATTTCACATTGAAAATTAATTGGAATATTTATTGTTTATTTCAGGAGAAAAATAACTAATGACAACTCAAGAATTAATCGACTTAAGGACTTGCATTATGGAAGGTAGAAATCACGATGCCTTAGCAATTATTGACGAACTGGATGCCATGAGTAAAAAAGACATCATCAGAAAAATCAAATCCTATTTAATTGTGATGTTAATTCACTTAATTAAAAATCAGGTGGAAGGACGTTTAACTAATTCCTGGGCAGCATCCATCCGCAATGCAATTATTGAAATTCAAGACTTGAATTTGAGGCCGAATAAAACCTCTTATTTGATCAAAGAAGATGAATGGGACGAAATTTTAGAAAATGCTATAGAATCTGCTATTGATAATGCCAGCGCGGAGGTTGAAAATGGTGTTTACAGTCCGTTTCAACTGGAAGAAATGGTGGATAAAAATTCTGCGATCGCAACTACCAAAAGTTTTTTAGCCTTAACTTACAGTTCCTCTGCTAATAATTTGTCAGCTATTATTAAGGATAATTTGACTTTATTGCCCGGTGGAGAAGATTGGAAATTTGGTAAGAGGAATAAATAAGGGTTTTATAAAAAAAAGCGATCGCTTCCATTATCGTATGATGAGTTAATAGCCAAAAGATACGCGACTCAGAGGTTCTATATACGATTTTTTGATAAAAATGTAGAGACATTCAATGAAACATCTCTACTAATTT
>NZ_CEZPJD010000984.1:0-2564 GCF_983059655.1 Okeania sp. | reverse complement strand
CCGCGCATCCCCCAATTCTGGGGGACTTTTAGAGTTTTATCCCCCCCAATTTTGGGGGGCTAGTGCCGCTACGCGGAAGTCAGAAGTCAGAAGTTAGAAGTCAGAAGTATTGATTGGTAAGGCTTTTAGGATTTTGTAACTGGTCAGTTATTTCCGCCATTCTGCACTAGGGGGGCAAAATCATACCCTAATTCAGCAACGCCCCATTTATAGGGATTAACAGCCGTGTACGGGAGAACCTCTGTAGGGATGTTGCATGCAACGTCCCTACTCTCTTTTTTGAAGAAATCTATTAAATTCAGTGAAGAAGGAAGGAGATTAATATTTTAAGTAAAAGTCTTTGATTAATGCGATAAATTCAGGGGTGTATAAATATTGTTTGGCTTCAATAATCAGAGTATCTTCTTGAGGGGGTAATTTATTTTTGCCTAGCTCCATCAAAATTCGCTTTGTCGGAATTTGTGGCATGGGTTTTACATATAGTTTTTTGTGGCAAAATAATCCGAAAAACCTTGCTTTTGTCTGAAAATTTTTAGCTTGCTCTACCGGGTAAATGACAACTAATCTACCTTGATCGGACAAAAGTTGAACCGCTGTTTGTAATAAATCAGTTTGCGAAAGAAAGTCTGTATGTCTGGCAACTGTTCTAGCTTTTTTTGCAGCCTTAGAAGCATTTTCAAAGAAAGGTGGATTTGATACTATTAAATCATACTTCTTTTGACAAGATTCCGTATATTTCTGAATAGAAGAATTATAAATTTTAATCCTATCTAACCATGGCGATCGCTCCACATTTTCTCTAGCTTGAATAGAAGAGTTAACATCAATTTCTACAGCATCAATTTGAGCAAGGGATAGTGTTTCGCACCGCTGAAGTGAACGCTGTGCCAACATTAAAGAAATTAAGCCCGTACCAGTACCAATATCCAAAATTTTTTCTGCTCCAGAAATATCTACCCATGCTCCTAATAAAGTACCATCAGTACCGACTTTCATTGCACATCGGTCTTGCAGAATAGTAAACTGTTTAAATCGAAATTCATTTCCTCCCATATTTTAATTTTTATGTTTAGCGTTTTACAAAAATAATTTCTGACTTCTGAATTCTGGGTTCATTAAAATACCTAGTATATCAGCTTACTATCTGCATATTTCGGAAAGATACAAATAATATCTATTAAGTTTATATTTTTCAGGATTAATCTGCAAAATATTTATTTTTTCTTCATTCTAGAAATTTATCAATTCTGATTACCTACTATAGCAGTTGAAGAAAAGGGTGCGGACATATCAAAAACTTAAAATTTCTTCCCTTCTGCCTTCTGATTTCTTCCTTCTATAAAAAATTTCTAATTTTGACTAAAAGTTCCAGATTTACTACTCAGACGACTGAAGCTTCAAATGTAGAGAAAACTAACACCAATTATTGTATAGTAGTTGGCAATTAGAGGTTTAATTTGGTGAATACTATTTGAATTAGTCAAAAGTCAAAAATAAATTTTTAGCGGATTCAGACTACATACTACAGAAGAAAATTATACTGAAAACTTTCAACCCAAAGTCATAGAGAAACTAATAATGTAAGCATTCAGCAGTCAGCCTTCAGCTATCAGCTATGTGTTATTAACTAATTATCATACTAGAAGAGAATTATCCACCAAGGAGAATTAAAATTCATTAATGAAATTGGGTATAACCTAACCTCAGTTATTGCTTGAATATTGTTCATACATCTGATTGCTGTTTGCGCAGCATTCCGCAGGAAATGCTTACCTAATAATTACCATTTTTCCACAGGTAATCGTCACAATTAACTTTATATATAGAAGAGGAGCGAACAATGTTAAATAGTCTTAATGGTGCTGTCAAAACTTATAATGCAAATAACCGGTATTTGTTTTCCATGACTAAAGAGGCAGTAGTTGATGAAATAATTCAACCAAATCAACTTGGTAGAGTTCGTTATCGGGGTAGTTTATGGAATGCTAAATGTCTCCAAGATTTTACAATTAATACAGGAGAAGTAGTATATGTTTTAGGTAATGATGGTATCACTCTCGTTGTAGATACTATTCCCAATGATGATAATATGGCTCTCGATAGAAGTGATAAGAAATTACCGTTACCAGCACCTTTATTATTGGCTGGTAAATTTTTACTACTATTATTTATTTTGTTGTAATTAGAAGGAATAAGGAAGAGGGAAGAAGGAGGAAAAGGGGGAATTTTGAAAAAAAGGGAAGTTCCATGGAACCTCCCTACAAGGTTTTGCTTGTGAAGATGTATAGCGCTGTGCGCAGGCAATAGGCAGTAGGCAATAGGCAACCCACCCCTAACCCCTCCCAGGAGGGGGATAAAAAGCTTATTATATAAAGCTTTTAGCTATTGGACAGTTCCTGAAATTTGTAAATATGCCAGCGCACATTGCTATAGTTCATCAATTTGAAAACCGCTGTAAGCATATCCGATTAATATCTACCTTTTTGTAGCATTATTTTTTCAAATTGTGATAATTCTGTGTACAGGCAAAAGGCCGTTTGCCCCCACTCCCCCACTCCCCCACT
>NZ_CEZPJD010000983.1:0-2566 GCF_983059655.1 Okeania sp. | reverse complement strand
AGAAGAAAGAAGGATGATGCCCCCCGAGCAAGCCAATTCTGGGGGGAACAAGAATTCATTAGCTAGTCAAAGTCCCCCAATTTTGAAGGATTTAGGGGGCGAGTTATGTAGCAAATTTATCTTCATAGCCTGAGAGGATGTTTGAAAAATTGTTTAATACTGAATTTTGCCCCCCGAGCAAGCCAATTCTGGGGGGAACAAGAATCTGTTAGCTGTTCAATAATGAATAATGAATAATGAATAATGAATAATTACCTCTTCTTTTCAAGGAGAGGATTTACTAACCATGAAAGTTTTTCTTTATTATCCCTTAAAAGGCTATCCCTTATAAGGAACTCCTGAAAACCTTGTGGTAAGTAGGGGAGTAGGGAGGAAAGAATCATAGTAGATAAGAAAAAATACTTAAGTTCTCAAAAAAAATATACTTTTTCATACACTTTTTCTCTGACAAAAACTTTTGAAAGACTTATAGATAACTTGTCTATTTTGTCAATTTTTATGTTAAGAAAGATGTTTATAAAGCATAGCTTAAAAAGGGAGGCTTTAAACCACAATTTTTCGGTAAAAGTCCCCCAGAATTGGGGGATTTAGGGGGCTTTGATCTAGCAAATGAGACTTCTCAGACAACCTCTTAGTCCAGTAGTCGACTGTTTCATCTTAAATGGTGCATTAGGAAAAAAGGGTCAAACCTTGCCATCACGAGAATTATAGGCAAAAATCTAATGCACAGTTTTAGCTGAAACAGTCCACTACCGAACTACACTTTCTTCTTTATTTTAACTATGCTGAACGGATACAAAATTATAGACGCAGACTCCCACGTTATCGAACCTTCCCAGATGTGGGCAAAATACCTCGAACCTCAATTTCAAGATTTTGCTCCCTCCTTGGACATGAAAATTAAAGGGGAACCCATCAATGAGAAAATCTCCCAACAAGTGGAAAAAGAGGGAAATAGACAGATGATGGAGGCTCATCCCCATGCTTATTTAAACCATTACGATGTAGAATCCCATGTCCAAGAAATGGTATTGATGGGAGTGGATATTGCCTTTATTTATCCCACTTCCGGACTGTGGTTATTTGCGATCGATACTTTGCCCCCAGAAGTCATCGGCGCTTTTACCCGTGCCTACAATACTTGGCTTTATGAAGAATTTTGTAGCTATGATCCCAGTCGGTTAAAAGGAGTAGGGGCAATGAATCTCCACGATCCCCAGGAGATGATGAAAGAGCTACACCGAATTGCAAATCTTGGCTGGAAGGCAGTTTTTTTACGCCCTAACCCCGTAAAAGGCAGAATTTTGAGCGATGCGGAATATGAACCCTTTTGGAGCGCTTGCGAAGAATTAGATATAGCTGTGGGGATTCACGAAGCAACCCACGGCCGCTTACCAACTACAGGAGCAGATAGATTCAATAGTCGTTTTGCCCTCCATGCTTGCTCTCACCCCATGGAACAGATGATGGCACTATTGGCCTTAATTGAAGGAGGAGTATTGGAGCGTCATCCGAAACTGCGGGTAGGATTTTTAGAGTCTGGTTGTGGTTGGTTGCCCTATTGGTTATGGCGGTTGGATGAAGAATACAAAAATTTACATTGGGAAGTCAAAGATATGGTAAAATTGCTGCCTTCAGAGTATTTTCGCCGTCAATGTTATATTGCCGTTGACCCATCTGAATCTTATCTGACTCAAATTATTGATTACATTGGCTCTGACAATTTAATTTTTGGTTCAGATTATCCACACATGGATCATCAGCCAGATATTGTTAAGAATGTTGTTGAGCTTGAGAAGAATTTATCTCAGGAGATAGTTCAAAAAATTGTTTGGGATAATCCTAAATGTTTCTATAAAGTTTGAGGTGAAATGTGTAGGTTTCAATTTGTACAGTATTTGAAATTTTTACATTGGAGGCAGGGCGACTATTTGCAGAATGCTTGAAAATGAACCCAAGCCATCGAGTTGCCCAAATATACCTCCAACGTTTCTTTGCGCCTTGAAGAAGTATTCAGGAGTATCAAATCCGGAAAATAAACTTTAATACCGTAGGTTGGGTTAGCGACAGCGTAACCCAACACAAATATTGAGTCTGTTGGGTTTATCCTAACGGATAAGCTGGCGCTAACGTACCTTAACCCAACCTACAATGTCCGATATTTTTCTATAAGTATTCAAGCGGATTTGATATCAGGTGGAAAGAAAGAAGGGCGTTGCTGAATTGAAATATGAATGCGCGATTGTTTGCTTCTGGTCAAGCCCCCGCGCATCCCCCCAAATTGGGGGACTTTTAGAGTTTTATTCCCCCCAAAATTGGGGGGCTAGTGCCACTACGCGGAAGTCATAAGTCAGAAGTATTGATTGGTAAGGCTTTTAGGGTTTTGTAACTGGTCAGTTATTTCCGCCATTCTGCACTAGGGGGGGCTTGCATCATACCCAGAATCAGCAACGCCGAAAGAAGAAGATAGAGGAGGAGTAGGACTGAGAATAGGGTCGGAGAGAATATCAAGAAACCTCACTATTACTAATCGTCCAACTCATTAAATTTTGCCACTCAGAAGTTT
>NZ_CEZPJD010000982.1:0-2575 GCF_983059655.1 Okeania sp. | reverse complement strand
CGAGTTGATAAGAAATCACCCCATCCTTTTTTACTAGCATTAATTTTGACTGGAATATTAGCTGCTGAAGCATATCCCAATCTGACTGAAACAGCAATTGCCGCTGTTAAAGTACTTCAATCTCAACAGTTAGAAACAAACACCAAAATTAATCCTAAAGCTAATAAATTTGCTAACCTTATCAAATCTGCAACAGAGATGAAAATCAATGATCAGACAGAAATATCTCAACCCTTTTTTCTCAAAAAAAAATCTATCAATCAGATACTCACTGTTAACGAACCTTCCATTCATCAAAATTTTGATGGGATAAAAAAAATCGGTAAACCTACTCTAGAAAAAGTGGAAAAATTTGCCGATAATGACGAAAGAATACCTGATTATATAGTTGATGCTGTTCGCGAAGATTTAAGTAATCAAATAGGTATTTTGCCTGAAAATATTAAGGTAACTCAAATTAGTCAAAAAACTTGGCCTAATACTTGTTTAGGACTTGCAAATAGTAATGAATTTTGTGGGCAAAGATTAGTAGAAGGTTGGTATATTATCTTGTCTGATGGTAATGATACCTGGGCTTATCGTACAGATGATAAAGGTAAATCGATTAGAGTAGAAGCAAAAAATAAAATATAGTTCTCATCAGTTATCTATATAATTACTAAACACTTTAAATGGAAATTCCATAAATAGATTGTGTTGCACCACATTTTGCTACATCAAATAAAATATCTGAGAATTGCAGAGCTATAATTAAGTTTAGTATTATGAAAATCTATCGGCAATTATCGCAGTTTTCAATTCTATAGATGACTACATTAGTTAAAGCTTCTATGGACTACTCTCTACTCCCTAACTCAAAATAATTTTGTAAGTCTACTTAAATGAATTGTGCTGTAAGTTTGCTTTCATAGAGAAAGAAAAATCTTCAAATATACTTTAGTCGGTCTTAAAAATAATATAGTTTTATAGCAGAAAAAATAAGGAAGAGCCGAAGGAAGGAAAATATGGCATTGTCTTAATTTTAAGCTTTTGATCTGTCTTAACATTTCTTTTGACTAATATATTAAGAAGTGAAGTTTTAATTTGAACAAAAAGACAATATCTCAAGTATTTAGAGATTCTAGTTTCAACAGACCTACTCTATCAGAAGTAGTTTATGATTAATAATTTAGTTTTAAGTTTTAGTAGATACAAACAAGAATTTTGAAAAAATTGATAACAGTAAAAAAAGTAAACTCAAAGCTGCTATTACTTAAAGTAAAATTTTAGAGCTATGCTAAGTAGTCTGAGCCTGAAAAATTACTTTAAAAAAAATAGTAAATGTCGAAAACCTGAAACATTCTTATTTTGCAAATACTCTCTAATCTTGAAGAGATAGTGGTTCAGAAAAATTGAATATTAAAATGGAGCTAAGCGGACTCGAACCGCTGGCCCCCTCAATGCCATTGAGGTGCTCTACCAACTGAGCTATAACCCCTAATCAGAAGTACCTTTAGCTTATTATAAACTAACTACTTTTTTTTGATTAGCATCCTAACTATACCAGAACTTCTAGATTTTACAGATACTTTATCAAAAATACTTATTTTTATTTTACTTATATATAGGAATATTTTATATCTTTCGATTAATTAATACTAACGCCCATCTAATCTTATACTGAAACTCTAAGAATTTTTTCTGAGAACAAAAACAATCAATCCCTGAGCTATTCTTCAAAATTACCTAACTATTTTAGTCATCTGAAACAGAAGTAGATATCCAAAATTTAAGGTCTTTACTCAGTCTCGGAGGTATATTGCTGAAAAACTTCGCAAAACTAAGTCTTCTAATCGAGGACTTCACAACTACTCTATAATACGATAGTAAGGTTAAACTTAGATAAAGTTTGTGCTAAGACCACAAAAATTAATCATAATTCTTAATATTTGATTAAATAATGTTAGTAGTAAATATTATGGCTTTTCTACTCCCCCAGTTAATTTTAGGCGCTTTTTTACCAGAGTTACCACTTGATAGTTTATTTTCTACCCAAGGAATAATGGTAATGCTACTAGCAGCTTATGCTGTAGCTATGTGGATGTTTCTTACTAGCGCCCCGAAAGTTTACACAATCATGGTTTCAGACTTAGCCATTGCTCAACAGTTTTATGAAGGAATGCTTGATTTACCAGTAGCAGAAGTACCTTTACATTACTACTATAATTATGAACAAACATTAGGCACAACAGGTATAGATCCACTTTATCTATCAAGCGATTATTCCAGACCAAGTACTACTAATCAAGGAACAGCCGTTTCAGATGGTTTATGGTATCAATTGATGAAAAATACTCAGGTACATATTATTAGTGGAGCAAGTCTAGGCACAAGAAATAACCAACGTCATGTCTGCTTTGATAAAGATTGTTTAGAACAAATATTAATGCGTGTACAAATGCGAGGTATTAAATACAAAATTAGAAGGGAAAGGCCCCTGAATTTATTAGTTAAAGACTGGAATGGTCGAGTAATAGAAATAGCTGAAGTCAAAAACTAATACCATTTATCAAAAATTTTTCTACATTTTCTTTAG
>NZ_CEZPJD010000981.1:0-2576 GCF_983059655.1 Okeania sp. | reverse complement strand
AGCCTATAAATGTTCAACTCAAGATGATTTTTTTAGTACCTGGTAGACTCTTATTAGAGTTTGAAAAATTAGTTGATGATTAGTCTTCTATTTCATTGTTCTATTGCCTTTGAGTATCTTTTTTGCTGCCACGGAAAATTTCTAGAAAAAGAACTATATGAATTGTGAATCAAACTGTAGAAATTCAGAATCTAGGCATCAAGAAGACTTTCAGAATATTTCTCAAAACTAGAATAACATTAATAGTTAAGCAGCTTTCGAGCAACTAACAGTCAATATATAGCAATGTGCGCTGGCATATTTACAAATTACAAGAACTGTCCAATAGCTAAAAGCCTTATAATATCGTTTTTTTATTCCCCCAGATGAGCTGTTGCCTGTTGCCTGTTGCCTGTTGCCTGCGCACAGCGCTATAAATGAACTATTAAAAATTAGGAGGACATCAACGTGACTGATGAACAACATTCTCTGCTGAAAGCATCAGACATTGATTCAATGAATGCGTTTAAATTTCATCATCCACTCAATCCCAATTCAGAAATTGATTTACGGTTTCTTGGACGTACTGTAGGTCTTAAACGTATTGGCGTAACGATCGCTCGTGTACCACCAGGCAAAGAATCTTTCATTTATCACGCCCACCAGAATGAAGAAGAATGGGTTTACATTTTGTCAGGTCGAGGAATTGCGGAAATTTGAGATAGGGAATACGAGGTTGAATCAGGAGACTTTATGGGATTTGGGTTACCTCAACAACCTCATCATTTGCGCAACCCATTTAATGAAGACCTTGTATATCTAATAGGTGGAGAAGTAGGGCCCTTGGATGTTGGTATTTTTCCTCGCCTTAGTAAACGAGTGATTATAGATGGTGAGTCAGCTTCCATAGTTGATGAGTCAGCCCTTCAAAAGTTTTGGAGCAACAAGCAATCTTCTGAAGATTAATATTATGTCCGGTTGAACAGTTATAAATAAACGATGAAGGAGTCAGGAGTCAGGAGGGAAGAAAGAGAAAGTTTTTTTATCGTTAATTATCCGGACAAGATATTAAGTCCTAAATTTACAGCACTTTTGAGGAAGCGTGAGGTACAGTTGTAAGAATATTGTTATATTTCCTCTTTCCTGTTCCCTTGAGCAATAAAACTTTATACCTCATCGCTCGAAAACTACTGTAAAACTAACTACGGTCAATTTCTGCCAAAATTTTATCTAAGATTTCTTGGGCGCCTTGTTTCCTCAATTTCTGAGCTAATTCAGTACCTATTTGTTCCGCATGATTAACACCACCAGTTACAACATCCTTAACTAATTTCTGACCATCTAAACTAGCAACAATACCAGTTAAAGTCAGTTGTTCACCCTCTATTTTAGTATTGACACCAATAGGAACTTGACACCCACCTTCCAACTCTCTCAAAAAAGCACGTTCGGCATAACATCTCTGAGCCGTAGAAGTATGTTCCAAACTCTTCAATAGGTCGAGAATATCATTATCTCCGGCACGACATTCTATCCCTAAAGCACCTTGCCCAACTGCATGAAGAGAAACCTCTGGCGGTATAACCTGATGAATGCGATCGCCCATGCCCAATCTATGCAAACCAGCAAAAGCCAAGATTAAGGCATCATACTCTCCAGCATCTAGTTTTGCTAGTCTAGTATTGAGATTACCACGAACATCCTTGAATTCAAAATGGGGGTAATGGTGACGGAGTTGTGCCAAACGTCTGAGGGAAGATGTACCAATAACAGCACCTTCTGGCAAAGCTTCAAGTTGTTTATCTTTGAACTTTTCATGGACTACTAGAGCATCTGCCGGGTTTTCCCGTTCGGTAACACAACCTAAAACCAAACCTTCTGGCAGATTGGTGGGTAAGTCTTTGAGAGAATGAACTGCTAAGTCAGTTTCGTTTTGTAGCATTCCCAACTCTAGTTCCTTGGTAAAAAGTCCTTTATCCCCAATTTTTGCTAAGGCTACATCTAGAATTTTGTCTCCTTGAGTAGACATAGTGTGGACTTCAAATGTGATATTGGGGAAATTTTTCTGGAGTTCTTCTTGTACCCAATAGGTTTGAACTAAGGCAAGTTGACTTTTGCGGGAACCGATCCGAACGGTACGAGTAGGGGCAGATACTGTCATATCTTAATAATTTTGAGTCAATAATTGTGGTCATTCTTTTTAGATTACCGTAAAAAGGGGCCTTGTTTTAGAAGTCAAAAGTCAGAAGTCAGAAGTTAGAAGTTAGAAGTAATCCCTGACTGAGTTTGAGTGTTTATGAACTCCTTTATCTTTTTTGAGTTACGAGTCGGGAGCGGATATAGAGGCAGTACAGGAAAAGTATTTTTCAATACTCCCCTCTTTATAAGATTAGAATCAGAAAATTCGTGATTGTTAGATCGCCATATATTAATTACCGCTAACTTTTGCATTCTGTGAAGCTCTAAAAAATCAGCGGGTGAAAGGATTTTCGGTTCCATCCTTACAATTTTTGTGATATCATAAATGCTATTGGGGGTTGCTCGCCCCTACGCATGATTTTTTATTCAACTAAAATTTATTGTTCATAGAGAATCTA
>NZ_CEZPJD010000980.1:0-2578 GCF_983059655.1 Okeania sp. | reverse complement strand
CCGTTCCTGAATTGAATATAAGGAAATATTATTTTTTCTTTTTCCCCTTAAAAGGAATCGAAAATATTCCTACTCAAAAATTCCAGATAAATCAGATAGATAAAGATAGATTACGACAATAGAATTAAAATCTGTCGCTCGGAGAAAAAAACGAGAAAATCTGCAAAAAGAGCGAGAAAATGGGTTGCTAAAAAAAACTTGACATGATATTGTAAATATAATGGAAAAGGTGCGCTCATATATACTCAAAAAAATTAGGACAGAAACGTCACATCTCCCTAATTAACCTAAAAATTATGTAGCTAGGAAAAATCCCGAGAAATAACAACAAAATAATTCTCTAATCAAGAAAAGTTTTTAATCGAGTAGGCGATCGCTACATCCTGAATCGAAAATATTCCTACTCAAAAATCCCAAATTAATTCAGATAAATCAAAGATAGATTACGACAATAGAATTAAAATCAGCCTATCAGGAAAAAAAACGAGAAAATCCTCAAAAAGAGCGAAAAAATGGGTTGCCAAAAAAAACTTGACATGATATCGTAAGTATAATGGAAAAGGTGCGCTCATATATACTCAAAAAACATCGGCCAGAAACGTCACATTTTCCTAATTAACATCAAGATAGTTCAGTAATTAAGAAAAATAAGTAATATTTCAGGCGATCGCTACATCCTGAATCGAAAATATTCCTACTCAAAAATCCCAAATTAATTCAGATAAATCAAAGATAGATTACGACAATAGAATTAAAATCAGCCTATCAGGAAAAAAAACGAGAAAATCCTCAAAAAGAGCGAAAAAATGGGTTGCCAAAAAAAACTTGACATGATATCGTAAGTATAATGGAAAAGGTGCGCTCATATATACTCAAAAAGGATATCTGAAAAGTTTTTTGATACTGAATTTTGCCCCCCTGCCCCCCAACTTTGGGGGGAACAAGAGTCAATTTACTTCTAAAAGTCCCCCAATTTTGGGGGATTTAGGGGGCGAGCGATGTAGCAGATTGGACTTCTCAGACAACTTCTAAGTAACTTAGGCCAAAAAACCATACTTGCTCACTAAAGTAATTAGTAATGAATGAGTTTAATTCTTTAATACTAATTGTTGAACAATAGCTGATAACTGATAACTGAATAATAAGAAGTCTAATAACTGGTAACTAATAACTAAAAAAGCTGATAACTGATAACTGATAACTGATAACTGATAACTGATAACTGAAAATGCTGATAACTGATAACTGAAAAAGCTGATAACTGAAAATGCAGTCTGGAAAAATCCTGAGAAATCACTACAAAATAATAGACATTCTAGGAAGTGGAGGATTTGGAGATACCTACCTAGCTCAAGATTTAGATTTACCAGGCAAACCCAAATGCGTAGTCAAACATCTATCACCCAAAAGTTCAGACCCAGAAGTTTTAGCTATTGCCCAAAGATTATTTGAGAGAGAAGCAAAAACCTTATACAAACTAGGAAAAGACTCAGACCAAATACCAAAACTATTTGCCCATTTCCAAGAAGGAACAGAATTTTACCTAGTACAAGAATATGTAGAAGGGCAAGATATAAGTAAAGAACTTACCCCAGGAAAAAAATTAAGCGAGTCTTATACTACTACCCTACTAAAAGGAATCTTATCAGCATTAGAAAAAGCTCATCAAAATAATATTATTCATCGAGACATCAAACCAGAAAACTTGATGCGTCGTAAGTCAGACAAAAAAATAGTATTAATCGACTTTGGAGCAGTCAAAGAAATAAACGTATTAACCACAGCAAACCAACCAGGAACAACAACCTTAACTGTAGCAGTCGGGACACCTGGATATATGCCAAGCGAACAAAGTAATGGCAAACCAAGACTGAGTAGTGATATCTATGCAGTGGGAATGGTAGGAATAAAAGCACTGACAGGAAAAGAACCTCAAAATTTACCCACAGACTTAAAGACAGGAAATGTTATCTGGCGAAATGAGGCACAAGTAAGTAACTATCTAGCAAATATATTAGATAGGATGGTACATGAATATTTTCCCCAGCGTTATGAAAAAGCCACAGAAGTACTAGAAGCATTAGGTTTAACTACTCCAATACCAACACCACAACCAACACCCACACCGAAACTCAAAACAACAGTAGTCGCAACACCTCAACCCCAACCCCAACCTAATAAAACCAGAAGGCAAATATTAATATTAGGAGGTTTAGCAGGAAGTGGGTTTGTCGCAGCAATATTAAGTAGAGGTATTGGAAATCAACCATCTCCAGAAATCATTTCTTCTCCTAAACCAATACCAGAAACACCCTCGGAAAATATTTCTACTCCCCAACCAATAATAGAAACACCTCCAGAAAATATTTCTCCTCCTCAACCAACTCCAGCACCTCCCCCTCCACCACAACCAGAATTTCCCATTCAGACATTTACCACCGTCATAGTTAACAGCAGAGGAGAAATAATTAGTCGCCCTCAACATCAAGCAGAAGTAATGACAGAAAATCTTGGTAATGGAGCCTCCCTAGAAATGGTAAAAATTCCCGCAGGTAGATTTCTCATGGGTTCTCCAGAG
>NZ_CEZPJD010000979.1:0-2584 GCF_983059655.1 Okeania sp. | reverse complement strand
CAAGAATCGGGAGTAGAAAAATTTTTGCTGATTATTTCCATCACACTAAATCAATCCCACATTCCGCACGACAAAATATAGTATGTAACAGGGAGAAAATTTGAGTAAGTATTTAGACTTAATCAAAAAAAATCTTGAACTATCATTTGGTAATATAATTCTCAACAAGAAAGTGAGAAAAAAGAGTAAAAAATGTCAGTAGAAGTAAGTAATTTAGACCATTTAGGATTAGTAGCAGGAATCATTGATGAAATAGGGATAGAAAAGAAGATAAATCAGTTGATTGGAGAAGACAAGAGCGAACAAAGTAACAGCAACTCAGGTAGTAAAAGGAATGCTCTTGAATGGGTTATATTATGTTCGGTAGAACAGTTATAATTAGGCTCGTAGTTGGACTAAAGTCCAACTACTAAGCATTGTAAGGGCTAAAGCCCAACTACAAACCATATACTTTATTATAAGTAATTATCCGCAATTCGTAGCTCCCCCGGAGGGGGCACATGATATTAGGATTAGTCTCCTCCCCATTGTATTTATTTAATACCAAGCGTGAAAAAAGAATGCTACAAAAAGGTGGATATTAATCGGATATGCTTAAAAATAGCTGTTCCAGTTCATTTGAGATAGTTATATCTATCTTTTTTCCCTTTTTTTCAATATTTACCCCTTCTTCCTTCTTCCCTCTTCCTTCTTTCTTACTTCTACCATTTGTAACAAAAATTTATCACGCTTGGTATAACAGATTTTTTCAAGGTATTGCCATAGAACATTTAATTGAACCAGGAGTGAAAGCAGAGTATTTTAATGATGATAAATTGGGTATAGTATTAGAGCAACTGTATCAAAAAGGATTGAGTAAAATTTTTATGTCTGTGGTGTTGGAAGCAGTAAAAACTTATCAACTAGAAACAGATACAGTTCATCTAGATTCAAGTTCCCGATCATGTTCATGGAAATTATCAACAAGAAAGTAATGAAACGGCCGAAGAACAAGAGCCAAAAGTTGTGAAAATTACTTATGGATATTCATAAGATAACTGATAGTTTTAAAACAATTTCTCCTGGACTTAATCTGTACTGGAGATGGGGATGTACCGTTATACATGAGAATGGGTGATGGAAATGAGTCAGATCAAAAACAATTTCCTTTAATAATTAAAGAATTTAAGAATCAGTTTAATTGTGACAGCTTAATGGTAGCAGATAGTGCTTTATATACTCAGGAAAATCTCCAGTTGTTAACGAATATTAAATGGTTATCTCGGGTTCCTTCTGTTGATTAATTCTGGGGTATGTGAAATATCTAATTTAACCTCAGAACGTCTCGAATTATTAAAGTTTTTTCCTCCAAGTTTTCAAAGATACTATCTTCTCAATTGAGATAGGATAACCATAAAAAAATATATACAATCAAATTATCAAGGTCTGGAAGTATTTATAGTTCCTATGAAAACCATGGATATTCTCATAGCTCTATTACTCCCAGAGTTTTTTTTCGATCGCAATTTTAATTTTTACCCAGATTCTACTTGAGACCTCATATTTCGGCACACTCATAGTTGAATTTACACTCAGCCACAGCCAAAAAGTCTTTTTGAACAGTATAAATACTTGCTCAAGTTTTCTCGCTGTTACATACTACATTTTGTCGTGCGGAATGTGGGTAATGTTTTTCAAGTTTTATATTGAACAAGTTTTATTACCGCGCTTTATGGCCCGGTGCTTGTTTGGTAATGGACAATTTGCCGGCTCATAAAGTTCAGGAAATTAGAAATATAATCGAAGAAGCAGGAATAAAAGTGCTATATCTTTCTCCATATTCTTCTGAATTTAACCCAATTGAAAATTGTTGGTCAAAAATTAAAGAATTTTTGCGAGGGGTAGCAGCTCGTACTAGAGATGATTTAGAATTGGTTCCGACTAGCCTTTGGGCAAGAGCAGCTGAATCTAGAGGAAAAACGAGAAAAATTTTACAAGACTTACTCCGCAACTATTTCCTTTGAAGACTGGTTAACTATGGACAGAGAAGATAAAAAATTAATAAGGGAGCGGGATTTCTTCTGAGGTCTATGTCTATAATAGATAGACTGCCAGAAATGTTTCAGTCGCGATTAGTGCAGAATATACAAATTTCACCCTCGTTACTACTTGCCTGTGATAACTAGCGTATTATATCTCTAAGTTACGCAAATTATTAACTAAGTCGAAACTCTTCATCTTTGACAAAACCACTACCTTTAGGATGAGGTGACATTTGCAATTTTCCCGATGGAAACCGTTTGTTTTTTTTCACACACAAACTTAAATTTTTCTTCATCAAACCACAATTCAATTGCTACTATTACTTGCTTTTTATCTAGCTTTTTCTTACTCAAAAATTTACTTTGGTCGGCAGCAAAAGAACCTAAAAATATCCCGACAAAAGTTAAAAGTTAAAAAGATTGAGTTTTTGTAGCTCATAGTAAATTCAGCGATCGCTCATAAAGACCTGCATGATCCAATGTTTAAGTTGAGTAGCGATCACTGGTCATTTTCTGCTAAAATCTCTAGGCGATCGCTCCTAAAAAACTTATTAAAATAGTTA
>NZ_CEZPJD010000978.1:0-2587 GCF_983059655.1 Okeania sp. | reverse complement strand
GGATGAGTAATAAAATAATCTTGAAGCCAATCACAAGAACCTTTTAACAAATCATTTAATCCTTTCATGCGCCACAACTGTAAATTATTATCCACCAAAGTTGCCACATATTTACCATCCAAACTTAAAGCCTTAGCATTCTCAAGTTGAGCTAATTGGCGTCCAGTAATATCCCAAATTCTTACCATTCCATCTTTTCCCATACTAGCCACCTGTTCCCCATCTGCACTAAAGGTCAAATTACTCACACTACCTATGTGCCCCTTCAGCTCTGCAATTTGATTGCCCGAAAAATCCCAAATTTTGACTACCCCATTACTGTCTCCCGTCACTATATACTTTCCATATGGACTAAAAGCCATACTCTCAATCCAACTGGAAATAACTTTTAATTCTGACACAAGCTGAAAAGAACTATCCCAGATTTTGGCAATACCATCCTCTCCAGCAGTACCAATATATTGCCCATCTGGACTAAAAACCACATCCAACACCCGACCATTATGCCCTTTTAACTCAGCCAACTGTTGACCAGAATTATTCCAAATGCGGGCAACACCATCTTCTCCTACGGTTGCTAAACGTTGTCCATCTGGACTAAAACCAATTTGCTTTGCTCTCCCTTTTTTACCTTTTAGCTCTATCAACTCTTCTCCTGAAATCTTCCAAATTCTCCCCTGACCACTATCTCCCGCAGTAGCTAGACGTTGACCATCAGGACTAAAACTCATATCCCCAAACATTCCTAGATATCCATTGAATTGAGCTAAAGGCTTTCCCGAAATATCCCAGATTCGGGCGGTACCATCAACCGCTGCTGTTGCTAATTTCTGACTATTAGGACTAAAACTTACTGACCCAAAAATATCAGAGTCTCCCTGAAGAGTTGTCTCGTGATTACCTTCTAGTTCCCAAATTCTACCCGTACCATCCTCCCCCAAAGTTAATAGTCGTTGTCCATCAGCATTAAAGTTAACCTCCCAAACCCTGCCTTGATGTCCTCTGAGATTGGCTAACAAATTACCATTACTGTTCCAAATTTTCACACTACCGTCACTACCTGCTGTAGCTAAACGTTCACCATCCGGACTAAAACTAACACTAGTAACAATTCCTTGATGCCCAGGAAGTTTTGATAATACTTGGCCTGAAGTATCCCAGATAGCGACTGCTCCATCTTCTCCTGCTGTAGCCAAGCTTTTGCTATCTGGACTAAAGCTAACATTCCAGACCCCCCCTTCACCTCCCTTAAGTTTGGTTAGTAGTTTACCGGAACTACGTCGCCAAACCCTAATTGTGCCATCCCATCCAGCAGTTGCTAAACGTTGACCATCTGGACTGAATATTACTTTTTCGACGCTACCTTTATGTCCCCTTAGCCTGGCTAACTGTCCGCCGAATCTATTCCAAATTCTCGCGGTCCCATCCCATCCAGCAGTTGCTATATATTTACCATTAGGGCTAAATGTGACATCTAAGATTCGACCTCGATGTTTTTTGAGAATTGCTATTTTCTTGCCTGATATATTCCAAATTCTTGCAGTGCCATCTTCTCCTGCTGTAGCTATATATTTACCATCAGGACTGAAAGTAATTTGCCAAATTTGGCCTTTATGGCCTGTTAGTTCTACTTGCTGCTTACCCAGAAAATCCCAGATTCTAGCTGTACCATCATCTCCTGCTGTAGCTAAAATATTTCCTTTTGGTGAAAATTTAACGTGAGAAACTTTGCCCTGATGTCCTATTAATTGGGCTACAGACTGACCTGAGAATTTGAGGATTTTAGCTGTACCATCATTGTTAACTGTGGCGAGTAATTGGCCATCAGGACTCATGGTAATTTTTTTGATGTTGGGAATTTGATTTTTCTCGTGAATATTGTTGAGGATTTGTTGTAAGGCAAATATGGGACTTGTAGCTGGGTAATATTGAAGTGGGCGATCGCCCACAACTAATTCTTTTAGTTCTTTTCCAACTTTCATTGCTGATAGTAATGCTTCTATTTCTGCAATTTCAAATTTTCTTAAAGCACTAATTCCTTTGCGTTCTAGTTTTGTACCTTCTTGTGCTTCTTGAAGTTCGTATTTTGCTTTTTCTAGCTGATATTCTGCTCTTTGAAGTTGATTTTGTGTTTCTTGAAAAAGTTTAGTTGCCCAAGCAACTACTGTCATCGCTGTTATTGTTATTACTGATACTATAAATAAACCTGTAACTCCTAGTTTCAGTTTATTCTGCTGATTTGAAGATGTTTTTACTTTTTTCCGAATTATCTGTTTTTTCTGAACTTTATTATTAATTTTTTGTGCTGGTATCTCTACTTGTTTCTGTTGTGGCTGAAGTTGAATATTGTTGGAATTATTCTGATTTTTATTTACTGCAATTTCTCCTAAATCCAGTTGTGGTTGAACCTGAATTTCATTGAGATTTTGATGGTTATCATTGTTATTAGTAATCAGATTTTTTTGTACTGGTATCTCCTCTGGTATCATTAAGCCATTACTATTTATTGGGATAGTTTCTGTAACTTCAAGATTAGAAAAATTAGGTACCATTAGAGATATTTTTTCCCGTTCATCTAACTCTAAAA
>NZ_CEZPJD010000977.1:0-2593 GCF_983059655.1 Okeania sp. | reverse complement strand
CGTTTACTTTTGTCTAGAAACTCATCTAAAGCATCAATGATAATCACAAAATTGAGAGATGGCCTCTGCTTCCATACAGCAATAAAATTTTTAAATTCTGGTTTGGATAATTTTCCGTTAATTCTATATATAGATGCAATAAAAGGAAGAATTTTATCCATGTTTTTACCATCGTCATTTAAGACTCTTTCAACATCGTTAGCATGGATAAAAATTGGAATAAAATATCCTATTTTGTCCGAGAATTCTTTAGTATAATTTGCTAGTGCCTTATATAAAGTTGTAGATTTTCCACTTCCTGGAGGACCATATATAAATACTCTAGATTTGTTTGGATATAACAAGTATTTATCAAGATTTTCTATGTTCGTTCGCTGACTACCTCCTTTTTCCTCATAAGCTTGTTGAGACATCAGGCCACTTGGATTTCCTGGTTCCCCTGATCAACTTACATGATCGCTTTTTAGATTAAATCCAAGTTCAAATTCTATTTCATGGTTTACAGCATCTAGATAACTGTCAATGACTTTTTTCTCTCTTGCTGTTAATAAACGCCAGAATGTATCCTTAGTCTTGTAAAACTTTATCAACCAAGAAAACAATAAGTAAATTACGACTATAACCCAAATAAACAGAACAATAGAAGGCAGGTATTTCGGTAATTTATTGTTACTAGATAAATAATTCACTGCAATTGGAAATGAAATATTTATTACAGTTAATAATATTCCCCTTAATAGTTTTTGTTCTTTTTTAGCTATGCCTAACATATCCTTGATTTATTCCCTAAAGTTTAAAAATTTGTACCTGTTATACTCGAAAAAATGCTGTAATGTGTCTGAGAATATCAAGAAGTGATCGCTACTATTTATATACTATTATTAGAAATTAGATTATCAGCTAGTTATCCTACAATTCAGGATAAAACCCACTATAACTACTAACAAAGGTAGCTTCTTTAATAACCAAACCTAATATTACAAGAATTGTGATATAGTCACTGTACTAGGTTGCGAGCGCCTATCAGCATGATTCTTTATTCAATAAAAGTAGTATTTTCTGAAGTCTATATGCAAATATCCTGGTTTGATCGACTAAAAAAAATATTCAGTTACTTATTAACCACAGGAATTATTATTACTACTCTGTTTTCCCTAGGAGGTTATTGGCAAAAAGGTATCATTTTCGAGCTGATTTCTCATTTTAAAGTTCAATATTTTGTAATTAGTTTAATTTTATTATTTTGCTTAACCATAACAGGCAAAAAAAGATTATTGTTAGTAGGTCTATTTTGCACAATTATTAACCTCACCCCAATTTTACCTTGGTATATTCATAGAAATGGTATTAGCCAAGAAACTCCTAACTTGCGAATTTTAGTTTATAACCTTTATGGAGGTAGAAATTCTCAATATTCACAAGTTACCAGAATGGTAAGACAAGAAAATCCAGATATAGCAATTTTTTTAGAACCTACTAATACATGGTTTCAAAATCTACAAACATTATCTGATATTTTACCTAATTAATTAATTCTGTTTCTCAGTCTACCTATGGAATTCCTCCCTATGGAATTGTTGTCGTTTACAGCAAATTTCCTATAAATGATTACTCAATAAAATTTTTTGCTCCCAACAAACCCACTATTATTACTAACTTCAAAACTAATAAACAAACTATTTATTTAATAGCAACCCATCCTACTGTTCCTATATATAGAAAAACTTTTAAACAACGCAATCAAATTTTAGAGAAACTTGGTAAATATATTCAACAATTAAATAATCCAGTTATTCTTGCAGGAGATTTGAATATAACCATGTGGTCTCCTGATTATCAAAAATTAGAACAGGAAACTGGATTAAGAAATAGTCGTTTAGGCTTTGGCATTCTTCCTACTTGGCCTGCAAAATTTAATAACTCTTTTGTCTTGCATATTTTATCTAGATTTTTTCAAATTCCCATAGATCATTGTTTAATCAGTTCAGAAATTAAAGTTGTAAATGTTAAGACAAGAGCCAATTTCAATTCTGAATTAGGTTCAGATCATATACCCTTGATTACAGATTTATTTATTAGTGAATTAGAAAATAATACTAAATCCAGCTTATAGATTATTCTTTGAGAGTAGACAGTTTAATTGTAAGCATTCAGCAGTCAGCCATCAGCTATCAGCTATTGCTCTTAGTTTAGGATAAAAGCCTTATTAATTGTCTTACGACAAAAGTTGGCTCCTTTGCTTTTAAAGTCTATATTAATATTAAACACTGTCTTAATATTAAGAGACTCTTGTTGCTGAGAGCTGACTGCTAATAGCTGTTTGCGCAGCAGTCCGCAGGAAATGCTTACGTTTAATTTTACTTACTATAAAGTATTTTCTAATTTTTTATACATAATTAGGGTTTGCTGAATAAGTTAATAACTTATAGCTGATATAGCAATCAGGAATCAGTTGTGAGAATTGAGATGTTCCTTAAAAGTATAGAATATAGGAACTATTATATTTAGATGATACATTTTTTTCTTCTTCTCTGTTCCCTGTTCCCTGTTCCCAGATCCGGTGTTCCCTAAAAGTTTTCAATATCTCACAACT
>NZ_CEZPJD010000976.1:0-2598 GCF_983059655.1 Okeania sp. | reverse complement strand
CTAGCCAGATCCTTTTCAGGAGAACGCAGACAAACTCAAGATACTGATAATAATTTTACATTAATTTTTATCACAATAATATGGGTCTAAAACCCTGCCTTTTAAGGTAAGCATTCAGCCGTCAGCCATCAGCTATCAGCTATTGCTTTTAGTTTAGGAGAAAAGCTTTATGAACCGTCTTACTACAAAAGTTGCCTCCCTTGCCCTTAAAGTCAGTTGTTAATTTAAACACCGTCCTTTAAGTAGAGAGTCTTGTTGCTGAAGTCCGCAGTTCCTCCGTAGGAGGCTAGCTGACTGCTAATAGCTGTTTGCGCAGCATTCCGTAGGAAATGCTTACCTTTTAAGGCGAAATATTTTTGGAGCAAAGCTCAAATACCAGTTACAAAAATAACTTCTGACTTCGTTAAAAAATCACCTGCCTTTTAATCTAGGCACAAGCCGTAATTTATCTATACATCTAGAACTTATATATCCCACCTCAATTAGATTTTTATACGACTTTTGTAGCAATTTATAAAGAAACAAAAATAACTATCCATTGCCCATTATTCATTAATTTTTGATCGTCTCGCCCATTGAGAAAAATTTTCACAAACAAAAGCCAGAAATTATATTGATAACTGAAATAACTCACTATTTTTTCAGCCATTTATATTAAGTATTTTACTAGAGGTATTAAATGTAATTAATCTTAGACTTATAGCACTTTGCGACTTTATGAGGTATACCCAAGCGGGCAAGATGGTAGCACTACAATGTTTTCACCATTTACCCTGTACATCATTTGCCCTAAATATCCTGTAACTGTATTTCGTTGGATGTACTTCAATTAATTAATTAAAAAAATTGTGGAAATTACTAATTGTCAAAAATTCAATTGATTTGATAGTATTTGATTGTCACTAAAAAATATTATTTAGTAAGCATTAAATACTTCAGGTAGAGAGTATTTTTGTGTAGGAATTATCTGCCTACTACTATTAGTTTTAATGTAAGCATTCAGCAGTCAGCCATCAGCTATCAGCTATTGCTCTTAGCTTAGGAAAAAAGCTTTATTAATTGTCTTACTACAAAAGTTTGCTCCTTTGCTCTTAAAGTCTATATTAATATTAAATACTGTCTTATATTAAGAGATTATTGTTGCTGAGAGCTGACTGCTAATAACTGTTTGCGCAGCATTTCGCAGGAAATGCTTACGTTTTTATCTATATACTTTGACTAAAAGTAGACAGCTAATATAGCCGTTTTCATTAACAATAGAATACAGAGATTTTGGCTGAAAAGAGAAACTTTGTAGTCTACCTTATGAAAACGGAATATACATTTTTACTGATTCATATTTTTAACTAACAGAGTGACAGAATTTCCCAGATTTATTTAGTCTGCTTTCAGCTCAAATTTTTACATTTAATTTATTGAGAGGGTGTGATAAATTATGTTATCAAATGATGAATTAAACATTTTTAAGACTGACTCATTAACTGTTTCTGGTTTAGTTAACAACAACGACAATGAGTTCAATTTTCCTCAACCATTATTAAGCTCCGAGGACACATTTACTGTACCATCGCCCGTAGATGATGAAACACTCTTGATAGCTTCACAATTAATCTCGGAAATTGAAGTAAATAATATTGATGGTACTCACCGTCGGGATAACTTAGTAGGTACGGATAGTAACGATATCATAACGGGTTTTCTAGGAGCAGATACCGTGACAGGAGGAGATGGCAAGGATATATTTGTCTACACCAGTATGAGAGACCGTAAAGATATTATTACTGACTTTGAAGTAGGTCAAGATAAAATTGATTTCACTAAGCTACTAGATGCCATAGGTTTTACAGGAGATGACCCAGTAGCATCCGGTCATGTAGGTTGGCGAACTAATCGTAATCGTACAGATGCAATAATAACTATTGACCAAGATGGTAAAGATGGTAGGGCGGGGCATATTCCTGTTATTACCCTGCGAGAGTTAGGGTCTGATGCCAGAGAAAATGAAAATTTCTTAACAGAAGTATTAATAGATAGTAATTCTATTGAAGTAAATAATATTGATGGTACTCGCAGTCGGGATAACTTAGTAGGTACGGATGGTAACGATACCATAACGGGTTTTCTAGGAATAGATACCTTGACAGGAGGAGACGGCAAGGATACATTTGTTTATACCACTGTTAGTCCTATGGACGGGATAGATATTATTACTGACTTTGAATTAGGTCAGGATAAAATTGATTTCACTGGGGTATTAGATAGGATAGGTTTTACAGGGGATGACCCAGTAGCATCCGGTTATATAGGTTTGGGAACTAATCGTGGAGATCCTGCTGTTAATATCTATCGAAATGGTGGGGGTCGCGGAAGAGCTATATCTCTTGTCAGGTTACAAGGATTAGCTGATGATGTTGTCGATAATGAAAGTTTTTTGGCTGATGTTTTAGGTTTAAATTCTGATGTAGAAGTACCGGTAATTTCGGCTGAATTATTAAACGATACGGGAGAGGATGATAGTGATGGAATTACTTCCGACCCGACGATAATTGGTACTATTAATACAGAGAGTGAAGTTGTTAGTTTAACAGCAGGTTTTAA
>NZ_CEZPJD010000975.1:0-2598 GCF_983059655.1 Okeania sp. | reverse complement strand
GACTCTAAACACATAAATCCAGGCTGCATAATAAATACTAACCCAGAGCAAAGTAATATCCACAAGATATCAATTGCTTCGTAGGTAGATTGAGATAAGGAAGTTGATATATTTTTCAGTCTAAATTTATTTTTTCTAGGAATAACAGTTTGAATATTATGGAAATTTTGGGGCTGTATAAACTGTAATTCTGGGGAGCTATCAAAGTAAGAATTTTCTAAGTCTGAATTATAAATTTGCTGTGTTATAGCTTCTTTTATCTGATTTGATAATTGATAATTTTGTATATATTTATCTATTAGTGACCCGTGTAAAATAGTTAGTGCTAGGGTCAGGAAAAATAAAATAATCCCTAAAATGGATTTTCGATGCATTGCTTCGAGTCTTAGACTTTTATTTTGTTGGTTTTGAAGAGGAAGCCTTGGGGTTAATGGCTATTTAATGTTGCAAATCTTTGAGGTTTGGCAAAGCAAAATATTTTAAATCTATAAATATATAAATTTGTGGAGAATTTTTTACTTGATTAAACTTAAATTCTCAAGTGAACTAAATCTGTAATGTTTAAGAATATAGAATTCTTGGTATGAAAGTTAGTTAATTGGTATAATTTATATTTTACAGTATGGTTTATTATATGTTTTATCTCAGCATATCATATTTTTCGCCTCAAATAGTATTTACATTTGATATATAGAAGATCAAATGAGATGTTTGAGGTCATTTCACTTAGCCTCCTGTGGTTGGAACTGCGTTAATAGTACCTCTGCAATAAGGAGACTTGAAATACGGAATTCTCTTTAAGCGTTAATACTCTTCTTTTTAAGGAGAGGTCATTTCAGTTATCAGTTATCAGTTATCAGTTATCAGTACCTCTAGCTGTTTGCGGAGCATTCCGTAGGAAAGCAAGAGGCTTGAAGTACGGAATTATTTTTTTTTATCCCCTTAAAAGGGGAGGCGCATACCCACGATTTTTCGGTAATAATTAATAATTAATTACTAATTGTTGAACTATAGCAATCCTATAGGGAACAGGGAACAGGGAACAGGGAACAGGTAAGAGTTTCAGTTTTTTTATCTACTTTTTGATTTGTCGCAACCTATTTAGGGTGTGCTGAAAAAGTCTGATTGTGAAGGTAGGGAGTAGGGAGTAGGGAGTAGGGAGTAGGGAGTAGTTAAGAGTCAGGAGGAATAGGAGTTATAGAGGATGTAGTTGGAACAATTATCTCTTAATTTTTCTGTCCTACTAAACTTTTTCTGCTCACTTTTTGCACCTTTTTGACCTAAAAGCTGGTACATTTTCGGGACAAAAAATTGCTAAAACCAATATCAGTCAATGCTTTCAAGCTTTTTCAGCAAGCCCTATTTAGGATTGCTATACTTACTTAATACATTCATACATACATAAAACAAAGCGACCGGTAATTTGTAGTTTTTCGCCGATCGTTTTATATAAAATTGACATATTTTTGATAAATTATGGCTAGATAGGTATTCTATTCCAAGACAGTAAAAGTTTGAGTCTTTTACTTCTGACTGAAAGCTTCCCAAGTCTTTCTATCCACTATCCCACTAACCTTAATTCCCTGATATTTTTGAAATGCTTTAACTGCTCCTGTGGTTTTTTTGCCAAACACACCATCAATTGGACCTGGATTAAAACCCATTGTTTCTAGACGCATTTGTAAAGTTTTAACTTTAGACCCCTTGTCTCCTTTTGCTAATATCTTTTCTACTTGGATGGATGGTTTTTGTCTTGAGATAGATGGTTTTTGCCTTTGAGGTCTTTGAGTAGGTGGACGAGAGGCAAATGAGGGTTTAGCGAGAGATGTCCAAGTAGCTTCATTTACTATACCTGTTACACTTAAGCCCGCAGACTTTTGAAAAGCTTTTACTGCTTCTCTGGTACGAGTACCAAACACACTATCTACAGCTCCAGGGTTGAAACCTCTAGCATGCAAACGTCTTTGTACTGCCCAGACTTCTGCCCCTCGAGAGCCTTGTGATATATTCTTTTGATTATTCTGTTTTTGAGGTACACCTGAATAGAATGGTTTAGAGAATAGTTCAGGTTGAGCAGGTTTACCTACAGTTCTGATATTTCTACCAATAAAAGGTATCCGAAAGTTTTTATTTTTCTGTCTTTGCCACAGTTTAATTCTGTTAGTATCTTTTGGAGCAGAAGTGGAAGTCTCTAAATTAGACTTACCAGTTAAATCTTCTTCTTTTTCTGTTACTAAAGATTCTGTTTTGTTGGAAGCAACAGCTTTGGCTTGAGTAAAAGTAAATAGGGCTACTAAACTTAATAGAGTAGTAATAGTAGGGATACGCATAATATGTTGTGATGATTGCTTAGTTTTGGTTTGAAAATCTTGACTATCTCTTCAATAACTTTGCTGATTTTGGTAATTCTAGTTTTAGTTAAAATTGGTCTAGACTAAGAATTTGAGCATAACTACATAATTAATATTAACATCTTTGTAGGAAGAAGGAAGAGGGAAGAAGGCATTTAGTTACAGTAGATTCGGTCTCATAAAAAGAAAAGAACAGATATTAACAATTAAACATTCCCAGCGCTTACATCTTGTCCGGAACAGGTGT
>NZ_CEZPJD010000974.1:0-2607 GCF_983059655.1 Okeania sp. | reverse complement strand
TACCTCTTTCTCTGAGAATTTCTGCTAGTCGGTCAGCTCGTTGTTTTTCTTGTTCGGCTCGTTGTTTTTCTTGTTCAGCTCGTTGTTTTTCCTGTTCAGCTCGTTGTTTTTCTTGTTCGGCTCGTTCATCTCCAGTTAACAAAATATTCCCCGAATCATCACACCAGCGCAACCAATCATATTCTTTTCCTTCAAAAATACCATGCCAAATTGTTAAACCCAATCCCACTTTAGACAAATAGAAATTTTTCAGCTCTACATAACTATTAACTTGTAATTGATAAACCCGTAAAATAGTTTCTCCAAGTTGTTTGAGTGGGTCAAAAACTACATAATAACCAACCGCAGCAAAAGCATAATCTTGTAATTTACTACCCAACTCATTACCGATTTTATTAGAGACAATTTCGATAGCTACTTCTGGAGGTTTGCCAAAAGAAAATACAAAATAAGAACGATTCTGTTTTTGACTCCAATCTTCCGGTACTTTGACTCGTAAACTGAGGAGAACATCTGGTACGAGTGGTGGTGTTTTATTGCCGTAAAAAAGCCCGACATTCGCAGTTGCTAAAAATGGTAAGTCTGTTGAAAAAGAACTGTATAAAGTAGTAGTTAATAGTCGTTGTTGTTTCTCAGTAATTAAATTATCCACAGGAGTATCATCCTCAGTAATAACATCACTAATATCTGGTTCTACAAATTCAAAATCTTCTGGTTGATTTTTGAAACTTTTGGGGGATGATTCAATATTTGTTTGTGTTGGTAATGTAGACATAATTTTTTTCCTTATTTGTGATTAAATACAAAAGAGAAAATTCTCATCAATTAGATTCCTTTCTACTGCAAAAATTTTCAGGTTTTACAGACTCCCATAAGGCATCAACTTCATCAGGTGTAAAAATTTCCTCACTTGTTAATTGCACAAAATCTTGTAAACGATGATTTAAAAAAGTTCTAGCAACTTTAATTATTTCTGCTTATGGATAATTAGAATGAACCCAAATATTAACTTCAGACGAATTTATTCCCCCTGACTGGAGCAAGAACTTAACTAGATGATACTTACCGGAAAATCCGGAGCGCTCTTGATATTTATTAATTTCTAGAATCTCAATTTTAGCATCAAAAAAAAGTTTTCATGTATGTTCTTTAAATCTTCAGGTTTTGAACTTCAACAATTAATATAGACTTGTTGCAAAGCTGACTGCTGAAGTGCTGAAATGCTGATAGCTTCCTCTAACAAATTCTCGGCAGTTGGTCTCCCACTAACATATCCACAATACGCTCGGTGCCAAAAGTAGTTTCCAACAACAAAATTCCCGGAGGAGAAGCAATTACTTCCCCCACAATAGCAGCATCAATACCCGCAGGATGAGATTTCATTGCTGCCAAAACAGTTTCCGCTTTTTCACCCGGCACCACTGTCACTAACTTACCCTCATTGGCAAAATATAAAGGATCGAGACCCAGAATTTCACAGACTCCCTGCACCTCCTCCCGCACTGGTAGGGAAGATTCAAAAAGTCGTATCCCTACTTCCGAACTCATGGCAAATTCATTTAATACTGTTGCTACACCACCACGAGTAGCATCTCGCATTGCCCTAACTTCCGGACAAACATCGAGAATAGTATCAACCAAACCATTCAAAGGTTGAGTATCGCTTTTAAGTTCCGTTTCTAAATCTAGATATCCACGGGCAACGGTAATAGCTGCTCCATGATCGCCTACATAACCATTCACAATAACGGCATCCCCTGGTTGGAGGTTTTGGGCAGAAATAGAAACGCCGGAGCGAATTACACCTACCCCCGCAGTATTGATAAATAATTTATCCGCAACACCTCGGTGAACAACTTTTGTGTCTCCGGTGACTATTTTTACTCCAGCAATATCTGCCGCAACTTTCATACTTTTGGCTATTTCTCGCAGGGAGTCAACGGGGAAACCTTCTTCAATAATCATTCCGCAGGAGAGGTATAAGGGTTTTGCTCCACTCATAGCTATATCGTTAACTGTACCGTTGACTGCGAGTTCGCCAATATTGCCTCCGGGAAAAAAGATGGGGTCAATTACATAAGAGTCAGTGGTAAAAGCAAGTCTGTCTCCTTGAGCGGTGAGAGTTGCCAAGTCAAATGTTGCTTGGTCTTCTAGTTGAGATAGGGTGGGGTTGTCAAAGTTGCGGACAAAAATATCTTCTATAAGGTCGCGCATTGCTTTGCCACCGCTACCGTGGGCGAGGGTAATGTTAGTATCGCGTACTTTTGTTGGGCGACGTCGCGCTTGTTCGATTTTTTTAAATAAAGAATGTTTGGTTGTCATTTCAGTTATCAGTTATTAGTTAAATTAAATAATGTAGACATAATTTTTTTAATTACCTTTTCTTTTGCGAGTTTAATACCCCACCATTAACGATAGTGCTTAAAAATGTTTGGGGTTATTAAGACATGAATGTGGTGTGTCGAAGACTATCCATAAGAATTTTCCCTTCTGCCTCCTGCCTTCTTCAATGAATTTCTAGGCGACATAATCTCACCTTTTCTATAATATTAGCTCCCATTTTTTCGTAAAACTTAATACCATTATCGTTGTTAATATCCACCGTCC
>NZ_CEZPJD010000973.1:0-2609 GCF_983059655.1 Okeania sp. | reverse complement strand
AAAAACTACCAACACCATCAATCAAAATCCCATCTTCAGTATCAGCAATCATTTCGTCTAAAGTAGCAGTATGACTACCACCATCAGCACCCGCTTCTAACCCCAAATTCGGAATGCGTACCATGGGTACACTCGACCAACTGTCAGCAAAAGCACAACCATTGCTACTACCACGCCCAAGTCGGTAAGCTGTTTCTCTGTCTGTGAGATAATCAACTAATATCCCATCCTTAACTACATACCATTCTTGTGACTTCACACCTTCATCATCATATCCCATTGTACTACGACCACCTGGTTGAGTGCGATCGCATTTAAAATTCACCCAGGGAGCAGCATATTGAAGTTTACCCATTTTATCGGTAGTGGCAAAACTGGTACCAGCAAAATTAGATTCATAACCATAAACCCTATCTAATTCGGTGGGGTGTCCAACTGATTCGTGGATGGTTAAAAATAGATTTGTTGGCTTTAAAATTAGGGTGGAGCGAATATCTGCAGGTCCTTTGGGAGCATAAACTTTTTCAATTGCTTCCTCAGCAACTCGCTCTACTTGACTCAATAGATCGGTGGGGTTGATATGCTCATAACCAATATTCAAAGGAGGTCGTTCGTAACTACGACTTTGAGCATCGTTATTGGCAATAGCTGTACAAGTAAACCCAGGATAACTACGGTAAATTGTTTGCTCAATTAGGGAATCATTTGTAGAAGCAAATATTTTCTCTTCTTTAGTAAACCGGAGAAAAGAAGCAGCTTTTTTCACTCCTCGCTCTTCATAACTCAATAATTTCTCATTCAAATTTAGAAGTAATTCTGCCTTTTCGCCAATGGGTACTGCAAAAGGATCAATTTCAATCGGAGTAACATAACTATCGCGGTGGGTTTCCACAGGTACTAATTTTACTGGTGTCTGTTGACAGAGATGACTACCCTTAGCAATATCTACTGCTAGAGCGACAATTCTAGCTACCTCTTCTAGACTTTGGCGATGACTGGCAGCAAAACCCCATGCACCATTGAGCAAAACTCTCACCCCAAAACCAGAATTGACCTTATCTTCTAATCTGTTGAGAGAGCGATCGCGAGCTGTTAAATTTTGAGAACGATAAACACATGAGCGAATATCCCCATATTCACATCCGGCCTGACGAATTAAGTCTATGGCGAGGGTAGCTAATTCTGTAGTTTGAATCTTTGCTGGTGCTTGTACCATTGTATGTTAGTCTTAATTTTATCTAAATTTATAGCAGGGAACAGGGAATAGGGAACAGGGAACAGTAACAAAAGCTTTTTTCTGTCTCAAGTTCATCATCAACATAAGTCCTAACCAACTCGTTCCTTGCTATATTTTATATGATGTGCTATTTTTGTCCAAAATTTAGTGTTCTGCAACCGTAATGGTATTGATGGAACCTGGGATAAATTACCTAATAGACATCTCCTCCAAAAGAGGGAACAGGGAACAGGGATAAATAATTGATAATTTATGGATAAGAACTGATTTTATTTTTTATTATCGGAGATTTCTAATGATATTAGCTATGATTAGCTCAGTTCCAATTATAAAGAAAGGGTATATATTTTGGTTTCTTGCCTACTTCCCCACTTCCCCACTTTCCGTATCCGTATATCCGTGCCATAATCCGTGTGAGCCACTCCCCTACTCCCTATACAATTATGACTGCACCACTACCCAAAATGTGAGGAGTTCGCTATGCCCAATCAATATTTATCTCCAAAAAATCTGTTAAAATCAAAACTTTTATTAAAATTTCTTGGATTAGTAGGAACACTGGTAATTAATTTTAGTTTTACTCGGCCAGTTTTTGCAGCCTTCTTAACAAACTGGTTTTTTGACTCAGACAATAATCAACTCCAGTTTACTCTCCCATCAGGTACAGCTCCTAGTTTTTCTTTGGAAAATAAACCAGCTCGTCTAATTGTATATATTCCAAATACAGAGGTTAGTGTAGATGTGACTGAGTTATATCCGGATGGTTTGGTGCGCCGAGTTAGTCTTTCTCAAGAGCAACCAGAGCAAGCAAAAGTTATTATAGATTTTGCTCCTGAAGTGGTTATCTCTACTCAACAAGTACAATTAGAACAGATCGAACCACAGCAAAATAGTTGGCAGTTACGTTTGCTTATGGCTGAGGAGGGATTTTCAGAGCCATCAGAGGCAATAATTTCAGATCGACAGGTAACTGAGCCAGAAACTACAGAGATAGAAAATTCTCAAATTACCGAACAACAATCAACTGAGCCAGAAACTACAGAAGTAGAAAATTCTCAAACTACCGAAGAAGAAGAAAATCAAGCTTCTACTCAACTAAAGCAAGATAGTGTCGGTTTGTTAGACACTGATCCGGAAGAAGAATCTCCTTTACCAAACCCAGGGCCTTCTGCGGAGCCTTCCGTACCATTTTTGGTCATTCCCACTGACAGGCCAGGTAGATTTAGGTCTCCAGTAATAGATGCTCTGGGTAATGAAAAACCTGAAACCGAAAGTTCTCAGGTTATAGAAACACCCACACTTCAGACTAGAGAAGAAGAAGAAACAGCTATTTCACTTCCTCCAGAGTCCAGAGAAAAATCAAAAAACAATA
>NZ_CEZPJD010000972.1:0-2617 GCF_983059655.1 Okeania sp. | reverse complement strand
AAACTTCTGAGTGGCAAAATTTAATGAGTTGGACGATTAGTAATAGTGAGGTTTCGTAATATCCTCTCCGACCCTATTCTCAGTAATGATATCTGATCAAACAGTTATAATTAGGGCTTGGTGATTAACTATAAAAGCATTGACATAGTAGCGATAATTGTTAAGACTTGTTCTTTAGAATAAAAAATCCTACTCTTGTATTGAATAGGAAAGGCTGTATAATTAATTATTTTTGTTTTATAGGACAGTATTAGAACAAGCATGAAGAACAAAATAAGTTTTGAATCTTTGCTGTGTTCAAAATTCGCCTTAAGCTACAGGAATGAAACTTTAAACCCAAATTTTTGGTAAGTTCTATGATTAACAAGTAGTACAGCAAGGAACAAATGAATTAGGAGGTGTATAGTTATTACTATCTCGGTCGTTGAGCCAGTTGGATAATTCTTCTTTTGTGAGTGTGGCTTCACTAAATTGTGGGCGAGCTGGAAAGGCAATCATTACTGTCAAAAGATTAGGACTATTAGGGTTAGGATCTTGAATAGACCCGCTAGTAATAGTCGCATCAGTTTTAAATACCACTATGCCAGACTCAATGTCATGCTTATTGAAAAGCGGAAAGTTATAAAGACCTTTGCTTTCATCCTTAACGTCAGCAAAAACTTTACTCAAAAATTCACCGTATATAGTCTGGTCTTGAGGTGTTGCACCCATTAATTTTGCCAAAGAAGGCAATTTATTTGTAGAATTAGGGTTTTCTAATTTATCAAAATTTTTTGTAGGATTTTGAAACCAGTGTCTAGCTTGTTTGGCCAAAGGATCTGATTCCGCATATAACCATATATAGGAAATAATTTGAGAAACCATCTTTGTTCGAGTCAGCATATGTCGCAGAACTGAACCTTGAAATAGTTTGTCAGAGTCTGAGTTTTCTAACAATTGCTTTTCAGTTAACTCTGAAGACTTTTGCCGATCGCTTACAGGCAAACTTTCGGGGGATAATACCATAATAAACCTACCTAATACCTAATAGTCTTTTATTAAAGTAGAAAAATCTTTTCTCTAAATAAAAGAGTATGAAATTTTTAGTTCAATGATACCAGTTCTACAAAAAAAGATAAAATTGCCTAAGTTATATCCTAACAAATTGAAACCTACACATTTCAACTCAAACTTTATAGAAACATTTAGGATTATCCCAAACAATCTTTTTTACTATCTCCTGAGATAAATTCTTCTCAAGCTCTACAACATTTTTCACAATATCTGGCTGATGATCCATGTGTGGATAATCTGAACCAAAAATTAAATTGTCAGAGCCAATGTAATCAATAATTTGAGTCAGATAAGATTCAGATGGGTCAACGGCAATATAACATTGACGGCGAAAATACTCTGAAGGCAGCAATTTTACCATATCTTTGACTTCCCAATGTAAATTTTTGTATTCTTCATCCAACCGCCATAACCAATAGGGCAACCAACCACAACCAGACTCTAAAAATCCTACTCGCAGTTTCGGATGACGCTCCAATACTCCTCCTTCAATTAAGGCCAATAATGCCATCATCTGTTCCATGGGGTGAGAACAAGCATGGAGGGCAAAACGACTATTGAATCTATCTGCTCCCGTGGTGGGTAAGCGACCATGGGTTGCTTCGTGAATGCCTACAGCTATATCTAATTCTTCGCAAGCAGCCCAAAAGGGTTCATATTCTAAATCGCTCAAAATTCTGCCTTTGACGGGGTTAGGGCGTAAAAAAACTGCCTTCCAGCCAAAATTTACAATTCGGTGTAGCTCTTCTACCATCTCCTGGGGATCATGGAGATTCATTGCCCCTACTCCTTTTAACCGACTGGGATCATAGCTACAAAATTCTTCATAAAGCCAAGTATTGTAGGCACGGGTAAAAGCGCCGATGACTTCTGGGGGCAAAGTATCGATCGCAAATAACCACAGTCCAGAAGTAGGATAAACAAAGGCAATATCCACTCCCATCAATACCATTGCTTGGACATGAGATTCTACATCGTAGTGGTTCAAATAAGCATGGGGGTGAGCCTCCATCATCTGTCTATTTCCTTCTTGTTTTACTTGCTGGGAGATTTTTTCGTTGATGGGTTCCCCTTTAATTTTCATGTCCAGGGAGGGAGCAAAGTCTTTAAATTGAGGTTCGAGGTATTTTGCCCACATTTGGGGAGGTTCGATAACGTGGGAGTCTGCATCTATAATTTTGTATCCGTTGAGCATAGTTAAAATAAAGGAGAAAGTGTAGTTCGGTAGTGGATTGTTTCATCTTAAATGTTGCAATAGAAAATTGGCTAGAGATTGCTTCACTATCGTTCGCAATGACAAATCTAATGCACTATTTTAGGTGAAACAGTCCAGTAGTGGATTGTTTCATCTTAAATGTTGCAATAGAAAATTGGCTAGAGATTGCTTCACTATCGTTCGCAATGACAAATCTAATGCACTATTTTAGGTGAAACAGTCCACTACTGGACTAAGAGGTTGTCTGACAAGTCTCATTTGCTAGATCAAAGCCCCCTCAATCCCCCAATTCTGGGCAGGGCTAATTCATTGTCGCCAGAGAAAAATATTGAGGAGTACAATGATTGG
>NZ_CEZPJD010000971.1:0-2617 GCF_983059655.1 Okeania sp. | reverse complement strand
ATTATTCATTATTCATTATTCATTATTCATTATTCATTGTTGAATTTTATCCCTACTATAAATAGAATTTGTGAATAGGATAAACCTCTTTTTATACCCAGATTTGGTATGATACCCATTTTCAGAGTATGACCTAGGAAATAGTAATAGCTCATACTAATAGCTAGTTAATCATTCCCAAGCCATCTCTGTTGAAACAAGGAAATTAATTATGACCACTTGATATTAATTTTTTGCAGGTCATTTTTTAACTTGAATATTTCCTAAATTTCCCATTTACCCAATACTATTTCTATTTAAGTTGCAGTGATTTCGATTCTCCGAACATATGCACAGTATCTACGAACCGAGCAGTGTTTGACTGAGAAGAAATAACTAAACTTTGGGTACGAGCACCATGAGGGAAGAAGCGGACTCCCTCCATTAGAGTACCAGGAGTAATACCACAAGCTGCAAATAGCACTGTTTCCCCAGAAGCTAACTCCTCAGCATTGTAAACTTTGTCTGGATCTTCAATACCCATCTCTCGGAGTCGAGCCATGTTATCTTCTTTGCTTTCTCCAATTAAACCAGTTTTGACAATAGCTGGGTCATAAATTAGTTGTCCTTGGAAATGGCCTCCTAAAGCACGCATAGCTGCTGCTGAGATTACTCCCTCTGGTGCTGCACCGATACCCATCAAAGCATGGATATTTGTACCTGCAAATGCACAGGAAATAGCTGCCGAAACGTCACCATCACTAATTAGACGAACTCTGGCACCAGCTTGACGAATTTCATTTATTAGTTCTTTGTGACGGGGACGATCCATCACTACAACCACCAATTCTTCAACAGAACGCTCCATACATTCTGAAATAATTTTGAGGTTTTCTGTGGCAGATTTATTAATATCTACATGATTTTTGGCTACTGCTGGTGCAGCTAATTTTTTCATATAGACATCTGGTGCTGCCAATAGACCCCCTTTCTCAGAAATAGCTAATACTGCCATTGAACCATTTTGACCGTAGGCAACTAGGTTTGTCCCTTCGCAAGGGTCCACTGCAATGTCAATCTCAAGTAATTCTTCTGGGTTACAAAAGTTTTTCGCATCAGGCTGAGTACAAATTCCTACTTCTTCGCCAATGTAAAGCATAGGGGCTTCATCTCGCTCTCCTTCTCCAATAACAATGCGACCCCGCATATGAATTTTGTTCATCCGCTCTCGCATAGCTTCTACCGCTACTTCGTCTGCGGTATTTTTTTCACCTTTTCCCATCCAACGAGCAGAAGCGATCGCTGCTTGCTCTACTACTTCGATAATTTCTAAACCAATTACGTTATCCACGATTTTTTTATCCTCCCAACTGCTGAGGAAAACTTTTTTATTTAGTTCTCCCAGTGTTAAAGTCTATCAGAGCCAGGGATCAGCTTAGGACTTTGTGCGGAATGTGGGGTGTAAAGTTTTATTACAAATAGCCAAAAGTCGAAAGTCAAAAGTCAAAAGTTTAAAACTAAAGATTAAATAGAGGGAAAGCTACGGTTTGGGAAATTTAATTGCTTCAGTTATCTTAAATATTTAGTTTGACCAAAAAAAGCGGGTTTCAAGCCCCGTCCTAGAAGGACGGTTAACCTCAATCGCCCTTGCACAAATTAAATTGAACCTGATATACTAATAATTAATATACGAATTCAAAGTCAAAGGAAAACCTTAGCAATATCAAGCCATTGATGAGGCTATCCGTACTGGCCAATTCGTGAGAAATTCATGCCTTCGCTATTGGATGGATAGTGCGACCTGAACTGGTCATTTGAATTAGAACACCGAGTTCTCTAGGATTCTCCACACCTAGCCCTCACGGAAGAGACTCAACGAGTCCGGTCACATTTAAAGTAAGCAATGAAATAAATGGAATGCAGACCCCGAAAGTAGCCAAAGTTGCTAGAGATTAAGCAATCAGGAGCAAGAGGGAAAAGAGTTGGAAAGATGAACACCGTCTAAATTGCTGATTAAACTGCGTGATCAATAGAACAGCCAAATTATCCCTGACAGGCTGTAACCAAAAGGTAAAGAGGCAGGTCTAAATAGTTGTCCATTATTAAGACGTGGAGACAAAGCCCCTCCCGCAGAATAGGCAATCATCTTAACCAACACAGAAACTTCAAATGATACAACAGGATAAACCCTACAGAGTCTTATGAAAAAGGTCGATAATCTAAGTAGGTCTGAGGCAACAAAGACGGAAATCTCTGGAGGGTAGAAGATGAGAGAAAAAGCGAATGTCACCTGGTAATGGGGTGAATAGGGGTTCAAAATTTGCCCTTGACCGAAAGGAATAGCAGACTTCTGTTGAGTCTTATACGAAAGAAAACAGTACAAGTAAAAACCAAACGAGGATATAAGTTAGGTGTCAAGCACAAGGCGCGATAAATGGAGTCAACGGACAATTAACGGACTGGTCACAGGTCAACTGGAGAAAAGCCCGGCAAATTGTTAGGAATTTACGTCACAGAATCTTTCGTGCCCAAAAACTTGGTCAATGGAAGCAACTCAGAAGGTTGCAGAAATTGTTAATCAAAAGTCGAGCCAATTTATTGCTAAGTGTCAGACAAATTACTCAGGTTAACACCGGAA
>NZ_CEZPJD010000970.1:0-2618 GCF_983059655.1 Okeania sp. | reverse complement strand
GAACAGGGAACAGGGAACAGGGAACAGGGAACAGGGAACAGGGAACAGGGAAGAAAACGTTTAGCTATCTAGGAGGGAAGGAAGAAGGAAGAAGACTTTTGTAGTCAAATTCTCAGGAAAATATTTAGCATAAATACTCAATTATCACCACTACTATTTTCTCCTAAATTCTAAATTATGAATCCTCTCATATCAATCTCCTTGAGGATATTCTTCCCACAAATTAGTTGTCTGACGGAGACTGGAATGTTCTCCATTACCCATAATAATATGGTCGAGTAGGGGAATAGCTAAAAATTGTGCTCCTGCTAAGAGTTGCCTGGTTAAGTTGATATCTTCAGGACTTGGTTCCACATTTCCAGAAGGATGATTGTGAGAAATAATAACTCTGGTTGCACCTTGGCGAATTACTTCTCGAAAAATTTCACGGGGATGAGCTAATGTTTCTGTTGCGGTGCCGATGGTAATTACCTGAGTTCCGAGTAAGCGGTTATTTACATCTAAGAGTAAAACGGCAAATTTTTCTTGGGTTTGCCACATTAAATCTTGACTTAAAGCATCTGCGGCAGCTTGGGGACTTTCAATCAGAGCTAATTCTGGAGGGCGAGATTGAAATACTCTTTTTCCTAATTCAATAGCAGCCAAAATAGTTGTTGCTTTTGCTGTACCAATACCATGAATTTGAGTTAATTCTTGAACCGTAATATTACGGAGAACTGAGAGAGGGTCACGCTGATGTTGACTTAATTGATTTAATATGTATTGTCCGAGACCTACAGCAGAAAGTTTCCCTTTTCCTTGACCTGTACCTAAGAGAATAGCAATTAATTCTGCAGTGGAAAGACTTTTCGCACCAGAGGCAATTAATCTTTCTCGTGGTCGTTCATTGCTAGGTAAGTCTGCAATTCTGAGACTGTAGGTCATTTCAGTTATCAGTTATCAGTTATCAGTTATCAGTTATTAGTTAGCCTTTTGACAGAGGAGCGACCCTTATAAAGAGGAGCTACGCTATCAGTATATCCTGCAATAGGGAGGTTTTAAAGATACAGATTTTTCTTTTTTATCCTCTTCAAAGGGAAGTCTTAAGACCTGATTTTTTTGTGAAAAAATTAAGGTCGATAATTTCTAAACATAATATAAGTTATATCATGCTCGGTTAAATACTTACACCGCTTTTCATTTGAGCAGACCACAAAATTATTTTGGCTAGGGAGTAGGGAGTAGGTGGTAGAAAAATGCTTTTGGGTTGCCCATATTAACTGTAGTCTATCCATGTGAAAAGCGCTATAATGAATAACTTAGCTAGGAGTCAGAATTTCCTAGGTCATGCTCTGCAAACAGGAGGGAAGAAAGGAGAAAAGTCAAGATAAATTCAGTATTTATTCGGTTGTAAGTGTGTTTTAAGACATCATACTTTTGTGCTAGAAATGTCAATCTAAAAATATTTTTTTTACCTATTTAAGCTGACCGTATTTTATTGAGTAAGGGAGTGGGGGAGAATTCATTAATGGATAATGGATAATTGATAGTTATTACTAATACAACCAACTCTGATATTCTGAATTAGCATCTTTCATTTCTTCGTATAACCAAACCATGCGATCGAGAAACCACATTTTCCCTAAAAGTACTAGAATAACTCCTAATAAAGTCGGCCAGATATTCAACTGAATTAATCCCCAAATACAAAATGGTAAACCTACAAAAGAAATGAGATTAAGAATATTAATTACGGGTTGATGATGTTGGGGAATTTCTATTTTTTGACGGTTTAACCAAACTCTTTCTCCGAAGACTGCTTTTGAGAACCAATTATTTGTTGAAGTTGGTTTTGGGAAAATTCGGGGATTTATCCAAGTCCATATAATGGCAATAATAATGGGAATTAGACACCACCAATTAATCCAAATTCGACTCCAAGTAGAAACAATAATTAAAGGTAATATGGGGAACCGAGTTAAGACACTCCAGGGATTAGCATGACGTGCCCAAACTTCGTCTTTCATTTGAAATAAGTTAGCGATTTTTTGTTCAGTTGTCATAATATTTTTTTTGTGTTGAAGGAAGTTATAAGTTTAAATTTTAACAGCTAATATTAAAGCTGGCAGTATCGTTATCAAAAGTGGTTTTGGTAAGTAATTGATGATTTTGGCAGTTTCTTTTCTGACAATTTAAAAAATAAATTAAGCAATATTTTGAGATGACATCTCAAAAGTTTTGCTACATATTTTTGGTTGGAAGGTAGGGATGTTGTATGCAAGGTTTGTACAAAGTGCTGAATCTTGAAGGCGACTGCTATACCTAGCTCCCCTTTCTGTTGCGGATATCGCAATAGCTATTTCATTTTGTGAAGCGCATAACTTGAGAGTGTGTGATGAGGAAAATATCTACCTCCCTTCTTTGTTGCGGATGTCGCAATAGCTATTTCATTTTGTGAAGCGCATAACTTGAGAGTGTGTGATGAGGAAAATATCTACCTCCTCTCTCTATTGCGACATCCGCAATAGTCATTTCATTTTGTGAAGCGCATAACTTGAGAGTGTGTGATGGGGAAAATATCTACCTCCCTTCTTTGTTGCGGATGTCGCAATAGCTATTTCATTTTGTGAAGCGCATAA
>NZ_CEZPJD010000969.1:0-2623 GCF_983059655.1 Okeania sp. | reverse complement strand
TAGAACCTCTAATCGTATCTTTTACATTAACTTTACTTTCTGCAACCTGAGCGATCGCTGAGGAACAACATTTTTGTTGAATAAATAGTCATGCTTGTAGATGAGTAACCACATTTTAATTTTAAAATATCACAAAAATTATGAGAATGCAACGGAAAATCCTTTGACGCGCCGATTTTTTTTCAGGAGCTTCACAAAATAAAAATGTTGGTGATTTTTCAGGGTTGTCATTTCCTGATTCTTAATGTGACAATATTATCGTAGGGTAAAATGATAAAACCATGCTAGTTTATGAGATGAAATTAGAAGGAGAAAAGGCCCAATATGAAAGGCTCGATGAGGCCATTCGCACAGGTCGCTTTGTCCGTAATAGTGTCATCAGAGCATGGATGGACCGTGAGATTAAAAGTCGTAATGATGCCTACAAATACTGCAAAACCTTAGCGGATAACCCCAAATTTCCCTGGGCAAAAAAGCTTAATTCTCAAGCCAGACAGGCTCATGCAGAAAGAGCTTGGGCCGCTACAGAAAGATTCTACAAAAACTGTAAAGCTCAACTTCAAGGAAAGAAAGGATATCCTAAGTTTAAAAAATACCAAGTAAGAGGATCGGTTGAGTACAAAACTTCTGGTTGGAAACTCTCAGAAGATAGACGTTATTTGAAACTAACTGATGGTTTTGAATCTGGTACTTTTAAGCTATGGGGAAGTCGCGACCTTCATTATTATCAACTCAAGCAGATTAAACGAGTCAGAATAGTTAGAAGACACGACGGTTATTATGCTCAGTTTTTGATAGACCATACTAGGGAGGAAAAGAAGGAATTAACAGGGAAACAAATTGGTTTAGATGTAGGTTTAAATCATTTCTATACTGATTCGGAAGGTAATAAAGTCGATAATCCTCGGTTTTTCAGAAAGGATGAACGCCAAATTAAAAAGCTACAAAAGTGTTTATCTCGTACTAAAAAAGGCAGTAAAAACAGGATAAAAGCAAGGAATCGGTTAGGTAGAGCGCATCTCAAGGTATCACGCAGGCGTAACGACTGGGCTTGTAAAGAAGCACAGCACGTCATACAGTCTAACGATTTGGTAGCGATAGAAAACCTAAAAGTGCGTAACATGGTTAAAAACCATCATTTAGCCAAGTCAATTAATGATGTTGCTTGGTATAAATTCAGGGAATGGTTGGAATATTTTGGCAGGATTTATGGGGTTCGAGTTATTGCAGTTGAACCCAAAAATACATCTCAAAATTGCTCAAATTGCGGTCAAAAAGTCATCAAAACTTTAAGCAGTAGAACCCATAAATGTCCCCACTGTGGTTATGAGGCCGATAGGGACGAAAACGCTGCAATCAACATCCTTCAATCAGCCCTCAAGCAACTACCAACTACCCTGGGGCGCAGGGAAGATAACGTCTCTGGAGAGACTGGCCTCTGCTTGAATGGGGAAACCCAGACGAGTAAGCCGACTCGGCGAAAGAGAAACTCTAAGTAGTGATATTTAGAATCCCCGTCTCTTTAGAGCGGGGAGTACGTCAATTTAATGGTGGGTCACATTTATCGCAAAAATAAAGAGTTGGAACTTCAAAGGTATGTGACTTAAAGATGTAGTCAGACATACCACTGTATTGCTTTAACCCAGATTCAAAATTTTTTTCAGCTATGTCTGCTTCTACTTTTTTATCTACACCTGCGAATAAAGATGCTGCTAGAAACTTTGCTTGATTTACTCGAACCTCTTTTAAAGGACGCCATAATTCAGACCCCAGGACAACCCACGGATTCATCAAAATTAACCCTGCTGCTATAGTCTTTGTAACAGGGAAGTCTGGCTTTTGCCCATTATAACGCACTGTATTAATTGTATATACATCTATTAGTTGGTAGATGACAAAATACCAATCAAAAGACTGGGGTGGAATTTTAGTTATATGTTGCTTAGAAGTTTTTTCAGAAATAGTGACACTCTCACCTGTTAATCTACTTAATTCCTTAGACACCTCATTTCTTAACTTAAAACCATCAACTCCTGCTTCTTGAGATGAGCTAATACCTATCTTTGAAGAAATTTCTTTAAAGCTATTAAGTTCTAAACCAGTTTCTCTGGTATAGCTAATTTCTTTTTCTACTCCAGGTACCCCAGGAACAAAATCTACTAATTTCCAGTATTGCTCTTTGACAAATTCCTTTAATTCTTTTAGACCATACTTATAAACATAACGGCTAACAAGCTTTTTCTCTGTTAATTCATGGGGGAGTACACCAAACCTCACTTCTGGCTGAACTAAAGTCGTATTTTTATTTTTATACTTATAAAGTAATTCAGAGTAATTCATAAAGTAATTCAGAGGGTAATATCAAATTTATTCCTTGCTCTTGACACTTGTTAGAGTGTTTTTCAAGCAAGCTTATACACTTGAAGCATAGCTATTAATGATATCACAGTTGTGGTACAATTTATTGTTTTAGATAAAAACCCTATATCTACAGAAAATTTCAAATTATTCTTAAAGCTTAAACCAAGGAAATTCAATTTCAAAGAGTAATCTTCAAACTCAACAAACATTAACTTGATAAATATTGCCAGAAAAATGATATTGTGACTAAGAAATAAGATTT
>NZ_CEZPJD010000968.1:0-2625 GCF_983059655.1 Okeania sp. | reverse complement strand
GAGAACAAGTCTCTATTCCCTATTAACAATTATAATTAGGGCTTGCTGATTAAATCTAAAAGTCTGGATATATCAAGGTCTTGGCCTTTATAGGTAGTGAAAAAGTAGCAGTTTTTTGCCTCACAAAGCTCAAAAAATGAGTATTGGGGTAAGTATAGAGGCAGAACAATCTTGGGATAATTTTTCCTTTGTAAATCCTCTACAACTCCTTCCAATTCTTGACTCTTCACTACTGCTTACTGCCTACTCCCTGCCTTAGCAAAAAGACTTGTTCAGCAAACCCTAATTAGGGCTTGCTGATAGCTGTTTACGCAGCAGTCCGAAGGAAATGCTTGCTACCTAATTAATTCGCAATTCTCAATAATTCCACATCAAAAATCAGAGTAGCATTAGGAGGTATAACCCCACCCGCACCACGAGCGCCATACCCTAATTCTGGTGGAATAGTAAACTTACGACGTTCACCAACTTTCATACTACCTACCCCTTCATCCCAACCTTTAATAACTTGACCTACGCCAACTCTAAATTGGAAAGGTTGATTACGATCGCGAGAACTATCAAATTTAGAACCATTCTGTAAAGTTCCAGTATAGTGAACCACAACAGTCTGGCCTGCTTGAGGAGTAGCCCCATCTCCTTCTTTCAAGACCACATACTGAAGACCAGATTCAGTAGTAATAGTTTCTTCGTTATTTTCAGTCATAATATTTTCTGCCACTTGTTCTTGAACTTCAGTAGAATTTATAGTACTTGGTGTATTTTGAGAAGCAACTGCCCCTTTTTCCGAACCTGTGATTTGAGCAACAATCAAAACTAAACCACAGAATATTACTACTGCCATACTAATAATAATTCCTCGCAAAATTAATCCTCCTAATTTAAGTTAAAAGTCAAAAATTCTCAGTTGAAGTTTAAATTATAACTACTATATTTTGCAGCTACACTACGGTCAGTTGTAATTTTTCCAATCTCGCAGCTGACTTTATAAACACTCTAAACAACCTCCTATTTTCTCTAATTTGTATTTTTGAAAAAAAATCAAACAGAAAAAACAGAGCGTAACAACTGAAAAGTTAATAACTATAATATTTGATACTAAAATCAATCTTCCATATAATTAAGTCAAAAACCAAAAATTAATATGAAAGTTTAACTTTAACTAAGGTTCCAGATATTGTTAAATGACATAGCAGTTGTCAGGGAAGTTAGGACATTCTCACACTTCTCAAATTTAATCACAGCAAGAATCTAACTTCTAACTTTTGAATTTTGAATTTTGACTTGATCTAACGCCAATTGCGATTTTCTAAATCTCGGATCTGACGCTCCAAACGGTCCAAACGACCCCGGAGTTCGTCCAATTCAGATTGACGAGGAACACCTATATCCTGCATGACATTCCGCATTTGTCGCTGCATCTGAGTTTCCCAGTTTCCTTGCTCTGACCTAAGTTGCTGCATTATATCATCAACAAAAGTTTTAGCTTGGTCTGGGTTGATAGTACCATCTTTAACCCATTGGTTAGTGACTTCCTGTATTTTTTCGGCCACTAGGGAAGTTGTACCAATGCCTATCATTAAAAGTTGTTTAAGTAGATTTTCAGTATTATCCATATTTTTTGCCTCTTTCCATATTTTTAGGTATTAAGGAGCAACTAACTTAGAATTAAGCTACAAATTTAAACTGTAGATGAAAAAAGTTCTTGAATTTAACATATCTAGCATAATCAAAATGTCAAATTGTCCTCGTTGTCATCAACAAATTGATAGTCAGGCGATCGCTTGTCCGTATTGTGGAGTTTCTCTGAAAGCTTTTGGTCATCCAGGAATTCCTATTTATCACACTCAAACAGAAGAATATTTGTGTAATAGTTGTATCTACCATTTTGATGATACCTGTAATTTTCCTCAACGTCCCTATGCTAAAAATTGTACCCTTTATCACGACCAATCTGAGCCCCTTGTACCTCCTACTAATTTTAATCGTATTAGTTGGTTTGGAACTGTCAAATTTTGGCTTCAAAGAAATACTATTTGGTGGTTATTGTTAAGCTTAGTTCTTATCAGTTTGATAATTTCTTTATAATTAATTTTCTTCTGAAAATATCGTCTATTAATCACTAAAGCTAAATACAGCGGTTTCCAGGTTTATGAGATACAGTAGTACTAAATTTTTAAATAGTTTTTGAAGTATGGAATAAAGCTTTCATTCTTATTAATCAAATCTACTAAAATCACTGTACTACACTTACATGGAATAGGCTATATATAAAAAATTTAAAGCTCTGAATCCCTGTTCCATAGTTCTAGAGTTTAGTTACATCTAAATAATTAATTTTTTTCTGATACTATAGTCATTAAAAATTAAGAATTTAATACTTTTTAACTAAAACTATTTCAACACAAAAAAACCTTGCCTCAATATAAACTGAAATAACTATATTATTTGGCTTAAAAACTAGTATGAATCGAAGAAAAGATTAGGATATATCCAAAGCTTAAAACTCAGACAAAGTAAGATTTTTTCCTCTTCCTTCTTTCCTCTTTCTTCTTCTAAAGTTGAGTTACATCTAACAATTGACTTTCTTCTGATACTATACTTTGCTCAAATACTGGTAAATCA
>NZ_CEZPJD010000967.1:0-2632 GCF_983059655.1 Okeania sp. | reverse complement strand
ATATAGCAATTATTATATTCATATGATACGTTTTTTTCCTCTTCTCTATTCCCTGTTCCCTGTTCCCTATTCCCTAAAAATTTCCAATATCTCACAACTCAAATCATATTGCTATATAAATCTTACTTTTGACTTTTAACTTTTAACTTCCCCAATCTGAGGGAGTCTTGATAGACGTTTCACCTCAGATAAATCAATCCAATTTACTGCAAATCAATAAAAACTATGTCAATATCAACATCAACCTTGGGATATCCCCGCATAGGGAAAAATCGCGAAGTAAAAAAAGCACTCGAATTATTTTGGCAGCAAAAAATTAGTGCTGATGAATTGCTCAAAACTGTCCGAGAAATTGAAGAAACAAGTTGGGAAACCCAAGCTAAAGCAGGTATCGAACGTATCGGGATCGGTGACGCTACTCTCTACGACCAAATATTAGATTGGAGTTATCGTTTAGGAATAATTCCCAAGCGTTTTCAACCATTCCAAAGTTTAGAACGCTACTTTGCAATGGCACGGGGAAAAGATGGTATTCCAGCATTAGACATGACTAAATGGTTTGATACAAACTATCACTATTTAGTGCCAGAAATTACACCAGATATTACTCCAAAAGCAGATTTTTCCGATTTCTTAGACACTGTAAAACGCGCCCAAAAAATAATCGGCGAAAGTGCAGTTCCTATTATTATCAGCCCTGTTACTTTTCTCCGTTTAAGTCGTTTAGAATCTGTAGAATTTGACAAGGTTCTCAGCCAACTTTTGCAGCTATACAGCGAGCTATTAACTCAATTAAAAGATTTAGGAATTTCGGAAATACAATTACACGAACCTGCTTTAGTTTTCGGCGATGCTCCTAATCTCAAAAAGCAGTTAGAGACCGTTTATGCTGAATTAGCAAAAGTGGGATTAAATATTAATCTTGTCACCTACTTTGATGACCTGGGAGAAACCTATCCTTGGGTGATGAAATTGCCAGTAACATCTATTAGTCTCGACTTGACTCGCGGTAAAAATTTAGAACTAATTAAAAGTCATGGTTTTCCAGCAGATAAAACTCTCGGTGCGGGTGTAGTTGATGGTCGAAATATTTGGCGGATTCGTACTCAAGAAGTAGTATCTTTATTAGAGGAATTAAAAGGGATTGTTCCTAATATTTATGTACAGCCTTCTGCTTCTTTACAATTTGTGCCTTATGATGTTAGACGCGAGGTAAAACTGCCAGAAGCACTGCGAAATGTATTAAGTTTTGCCGAACAAAAACTAGAAGAGACAGTTTTGTTATCCAAAGCTTTGACTGGGGAAAGTAGTAAGTCAGAGATAGAAAAAATCGAAATATACTGGCAAGAATTTTATAAATTTAGCCCTGCCAATGAAAAAGTAAAAAGTCAAATTAAAGCACTGAAAGAAACAGACTTTAGGCGAAGCATGTCTTATGAAGAAAGAGTAGAAAATCAAATAAAATTACCTGCTTTTCCTACAACAACTATTGGTTCATTTCCCCAGACTAAACAAGTTAGAAAATTACGGGCGCGTTATAAAAAAGGCGAGCTGAATCAAGCTGAATATTTAGCGCAAATTGATGCCCATATTGCCTACTGTATTGGACTACAAGAAGGGATGGGAATGGATGTTTTAGTCCATGGAGAATTTGAACGTTCTGACATGGTGGAATACTTCGGCGAACAGTTAGATGGTTATACTTTTACTACTCATGGTTGGGTACAAAGTTATGGCAGTCGTTATGTACGCCCACCAATTATTTTTGGTGATATTTATCGCCCTCATGCAATGACAGTTAGAGAATTTGAAGTGGCTAAATCTTTAACTGAAAAACCAGTAAAAGGAATGTTAACCGGACCAGTAACTATGTTGAATTGGTCTTATCCCCGCACCGATATTTCTCGCCAAGAACAGGCATACCAATTAGCATTAGCTATTCGCGAAGAACTGAAAGATTTAGAGAAGGCAGGTGCTGCTTTTATTCAAGTAGATGAACCAGCGATGCGGGAAGGTTTGCCACTAAAACAACAGCGTTGGCATGAATATTTGAGTTGGGCCGTTGATGCTTTTAGGTTATCGACGGCGATCGCTCTACCAGAAACTCAGGTACATACTCATATGTGTTACTCTGAGTTCGGCGACATTATGGAATCTATTAAGCAATTGGATGCTGACGTCATTTCTATTGAGGATAGTCGTAGTAATAATCAAATTTTAATGCAACTGACTGATGCTGATTATCCTGCTCAGGTGGGACCGGGAGTTTATGACGTTCACTCTCCGAGTATTCCTACTACTGAGTATTTGAGGGAAAGTTTGCGTAAGTGTATTCAGCATCTACCTGTAACTCAGATTTGGGTTAATCCCGACTGTGGTTTGAAAACTCGTCGTTGGGAAGAGGCGATTCCGGCAACTCGGAATATGGTACAAGCTGCGATTAGTTTGCGACAGGAGTAGTTTCAGTTATCAGTTATCAGTTAACAGTTATCAGTTAGCCTCCTACGGAGGAGCTACGCTCACAGTTATCAGTGAACCTCCGACTAAAGTCGGAGGCTTGAAATACTGAGTTAAATATTTTGGCGTTGCTGATTCTGGGTATGATTTTGCCCCCCTAGCCCCCCAATTTTGG
>NZ_CEZPJD010000966.1:0-2635 GCF_983059655.1 Okeania sp. | reverse complement strand
AGGGGGGATAAAAAGCTTATTATATAAAACTTTTAGCTATTGGACAGTTCCTGAATTTTGTAAATATGCCAGCGCACATTGCTATAAAAGTTTTTTTATCATTAATTATCCGGACATGATATTAATTGAAGATCAAAAACTTTGGCTGAAACTGTTAACAAATAATTTTTTTTGAGAAATTTAGCACAAATGCCATGATAGATCGCCAAGATATCAACCAGACCTCAATTACTCAAGGACTTACAGAAAACGAAGTTATTACTCGTCGTAGTGCAGGTCTAGGAAATCAGGTAAAATTAAATACAAGTCGCTCCTATAGCCAGATATTAAAGGAAAACCTGTTTACTTTTATCAATGCTGTTTTCTTAACTATTAGTCTTGTTTTAATCTTTCTTTCTCGTTATGGTGATGCTTTCCTTGTGATAGTGGTTATTTTAGGTGGTGTTGTAGTTAGTGTTTGCCAAGAAATATGGGCTAAACAACAATTAGATCAAATTGCTCTATTAACAAGACCATTAGCTACCGTTATTCGAGAAAGTAAACAACAAAACATTGATCCCAGTGAAATCGTAGTCGGGGATATATTAGTTGCTCAAGCTGGAGATCAAATAGTGGTAGATGGCCAAATAGTAGGAGAAGGCCGAATTGAAGTGGATGAATCACTACTAACTGGAGAATCGGATCTAATTCCAAAACAAGTGGGACAACCAGTTTATTCTGGTAGTTTTTGTGCTAGTGGTACTGCTTGTTATGAAGCTCAAAAAGTAGGAACTGAAAGTTTGGCCTATCAATTAACAGTTAGTGCCAGAGCATTCCGCCAAATTTACACCCCCCTCCAACAAGAAATTAACTTGGTAATTAGAGTATTTTTACTCTTGTCATGCTTTCTGTGGATACTCGTTGCTATTAACTGGTTTATAACGATTTATACATTTGCTGACAGTGTTCAATATGCTGCAGTAATTGCTGGCCTAGTACCAAGTGGGCTTTATTTGGCTATCACTCTCGCTTATGCCCTGGGTGCAGTCAAAATGGTGGGGCAGGAAGTTCTGATCCAGCAGGCTAATGCTGTGGAATCATTGAGTAATGTAGATGTTTTATGCTTGGACAAAACTGGCACATTAACAGCTAACCGAATTCGTTTACAGACTGTTTATCCCATAGGAATTAATGAAATTAAGTTACGAAATTTGTTGGGTGATTATGCAGCTAGTACCGCTGCGAAAAATCAAACAATTGAAGCTGTAGAAGAAGTTTGCTCTGGACATCGACTGGAGCTAATTGCAGAAATTCCTTTTACTTCAGCTCGTAAATGGAGTGGTATGAGTTTTGAGAGCCAAAAGGAAAGTTCAGATTCTGGAACATACATTCTTGGCGCTCCAGAAGTATTAGCGACAGTTACACCTCTGAGTACAGAAGTTACTCAGCAAATTCAAGAATTAGCTCAACAGGGTCTTCGAGTCCTTTTATTTACTCATAGCCCAAATATTAATAGCTTGAATAATGATTTGGAAAATCCACAACTACCTACTCAATTAACTCCTCTGGGAATTATTAGCTTTAAAGATGAACTAAGGCCAGAAGCTCGTGAAACAATACATGGTTTTTCTGAAGCGGGAATAGAAGTGAAGGTAATTTCAGGAGATAATCCTCAAACGGTGGCTACTTTGGCCTTACAAGCAGGAATTGGCTCAGATATTCAAGTTATTTCTGGAGCGGAGTTGGACGAACTAGATGAAGCTCAGTTTATCCAAGCCGCAGAAGCTAATACAATTTTTGGCCGTGTTACTCCCGATCAGAAAGCTAGATTAATTCGTAGCTTTAAGGAGCAAGGTCATTATGTAGCCATGATTGGAGATGGAGTTAATGATGTTCTGTCATTGAAAGAGGCAAATTTGGCGATCGCTATGGAGGGCGGTAGTAAGGCCACTCGTAGTGTGGCGGATATTGTTTTGCTGAAAAATTCTTTTGGGTCTTTGCCTCATACTTTTCTGGAAGGACAACGCATTCGTAATGGTATACAGGATGTATTGAAACTGTTTATGATTAGAGTGTTTTGTGTGAGCTTATTGATTTTTGCTACAGGATTTGTTGGTGGTACTTTTCCATTATTAAATAAGCATAGTGCGGTTGTTACTCTCATTTCAGTGGGCTTTCCTAGTTTTTGTATTCCTCTGTGGGCAAAGTCAGGGATGCTGCCTCGTCGTAGTTTGGTGCGATCGCTACTCCATTTTACTTTACCTGCTACTTTGAGTCTTACTCTTGTCGCTTTGGGTGTTTATTTGGGTTATTTAGTTGTGACAGTGTTGGGTTCTCTTGAGGAAAATAATCTGATAGATAATAGTGTGGTTATTAGTAATCAGCTTCTTTCTGTTCCTCGTAGTGCCTTAGTAACTATTATGGTTTTGTGTGGTCTACTCCTCGTGCCTTTTATGAAGCCCCCAACAAGAGCTTGGGTTGGTGGAGAGCCTTTGAGTAGAGACTGGCGTTATTCCCTAGTTGCCTTGGCATTGCTAGGAATCTATGTGATAATTTTAGCTGTTCCACCTCTACGTCAATTTTTTGAATTATCTTTACTAAGTGCCCATGATTATGTTGTGATTAGTTGGGTAGCTTTAGTGTGGTGTTTATTATT
>NZ_CEZPJD010000965.1:0-2637 GCF_983059655.1 Okeania sp. | reverse complement strand
TTTTTTTGTCACTAATTATCCAGACACATATAAGACATTTTTCAATCCTGTTCACGGAGCGTTTCAGTAGGAAAAAACTTTAGACAGGGAAATATTCACTGTTGCCTATTCCCTAGCACGTAGCGCGATATTAATTCTGTTCTTCCTTGCCAGTCAAATTAACTTTTTTCCCATTGCTTCCCTGCTGGTTGCTTCCCTGCTGGTTGCTTCCCTGCTGGAAAAACTTCATCAACATTGCTTCCATTCGTGGAGATAAATCAATTGGTAAATTCCCAGACCGCAAATGCAAATCTTGTTGGGGAAACGGAATCTCTATTTCACGCTCCCGCAATATTGCCTCAATCTTAAAATACAAGTCACTCCTAATAATTTCCTGTTTGCTCGGTTCCGCTGTCCATACTCGTAACTCGAAATTTAGAGAGCTATCTCCAAATTCAATAAACAATACCTGGGGTTCTGGTATCGATAACACATCGGGATAAGATGCAGCAGCAGCATCTAATAAAGCTTGACGTACTGCCTCTACATTAGATCCGTAAGCAACTCCTACTGGTAACCGCAATGCTGAAACTGGGTGGTCATGATCCCAATTTATTAGCTCCGCCTCCAAAAACCGGCAGTTAGGTACAATAATAGATACATGGTCGAAAGTTTTAATCATTGTACTGCGAGCACCAATGCGTTCAACAGTACCTTGATATTCTCCAACTTCTACAAAGTCACCTACCTGTATTGGTCGCTCAAACAATATTATCAAACCACTGCCAAAATCTCTAGCAATATCCTGGAAACCTAAACCAATACCAACGCCAAGCGCACTTGCTAACAAGGCAATAGAACTCAAGTCTAAACCCCATACTTGCAATAATACCATCACACCAATAGTTATTAAACTGTATTTGGTCATGGTGGCGATCGCTTCTTGAGCGCCTCGGTTAATTCCGGTTACTCGTAAAATGCGCGATCTCAAAAGATTTGTTGTTCCACCAACAGCAATTATTAATGCCCAGACTAAACCTACTAAAATGAATAGATCGGGTACAGAATATGTTTGATTTCCCAAATGAATTACAGGAGAGGTGAAGGTGGAAATTAAGGTATCGGTAAACTGATAACTGAACTGTCTAGTCAGGGGAAATTTATTAGTAATATACAGAATTGTTCCTACCCATAAAGCTATTCTCGTCACTAACAAACTTAAACTAATTAATATAGATAAACTTTTGCTCTCTTCAGGATGAGAAATGCCATGGTTTCCCAAAAAAAACAATAGAGCATGATATAAATATTTTCGCCATATTAACTTTAATAGCCAGTTTATTGCTATGGCCACATTAATAATTAATCCGACTTTAATGAATGTGTTTCCCATAAATTTTAAAGAGCGTTCTTTTTGAGAGATTTTTACTGACTCCTCAATTTTTTTTACCCAAAATTCTGTTTGCTCTTTAATATTACTTCCTGGAAAAACATCTTTTTGAGTAACAGTTAATAAATAGGCATTGTTTAACCAAATTGTTGGTAGTCTGTCTTCTGTCTTAACTTTTATATTTATAGGGTTTGATGATGAAACTACGGTTAATAATTTTTCTTCTATTAACTCAGCTCTTTTCTTGGCAGTATATTCTCCTACACTGCTAACTTTGAGTATTTGTCGTCCATCTAAAACTACTGGGGCTGTAGAGTTTTTAATTTCTACTAATGCTGCTCCCGGAGTAAATATCATTAAGCTACTGAGGATAAGCACGATTGTGCTAAATATAATAAACTGAAGTATTCCTGATTGACGAGATTTAAAATTATAGTTATAGTTATTTTTTACAATCACTCTTTTACCCACCCTTTAGTATTTTGATATACAGTAATGTAAAATATCAATAAATCTTGAATTAATTGTAACATAATGTAGGACAAGTTGATAGAGGTTTGGTTTTCCATCACAATCATTAATTCCTACGCTGCTTTACTCATTGAATTGGTATATATATAGTGGAACAGGAGTATTGGGAATAGTTCCGGAAAAAAAGTAGTATTTTTTTATTATTAATAGTTGCTAAATGGTAAGTTTGGATCTATAAATTATTAGTCAATATAGCAGAAGAAAGAGAAGAAACAGGGAAGAAGGAATAAAGAAGAAGGAAAAATCTTACGTTGTCTGAATTTTAAGCTTTCGACCTGTCCACGCCCTTTCTTTGGACCTCTATATCTTAAGAAGTAAAGTGTAATTATCAGTTTTTTTTTATCTAATACAGGACTTACGCAAATTAACCTTTAAAGGACTATCTATAGGGACAAATAGTATTTTCTAACGCAAAGCTCCGCTAACGCACTAGCTATCTGTAGAGTTCCTGCATAAGTCCTGGAATATAAAAAACTTGATAGTTTACTTTTGAGTTCAACAATTAATAATTAGAGGATTTAATCAAAGAAAAATTTTTGTTTATGCTTGTAGGACAATATTCTATGGGATAACTAGGGAGAGATTTTTGAGCTTAATTATTCGGTTAAATTAATATTAAAATATAGCTTTTAAATTTATGGCGATCGCCAATCAACTTAATTCAAAATTATCACTTGTATAGCAGGGAACAGGGAATAGGAAACAGGGAATAGTTGGAAAAATATTTCCTAGTCTAA
>NZ_CEZPJD010000964.1:0-2645 GCF_983059655.1 Okeania sp. | reverse complement strand
TGTTGTTCGGCATTTTGTCTTGCTTGCTCCTTTTGTTCGAGAATTTCTACATAAGTGGCAAAACGTTCTCCATCGGGTCGATAAATTTTTAATTCCTTACCCTCTTTTTCAAAGCGAATTCCTAATTGGGGACTTATCCAACCTTCCATCACTTCTATGGGAGTGAGAACTTCTCCTCGACGCAACCATCCTTTTAATCTTCCTGTGTCTGGGTCATAAACATAATACTCTTGCGCCCCATATTCTGAATAGAACTCTAGTTTTGTCACTTCCAATTCAGTAATACTGTTGCTAGGAGAAGCAATTTCAAACACAACTTGTGGTGGAATATTTTCTTCTTCCCACTGTTTATAGGAACGTCTATCTCCTTGAGGGCGACCGAAAACTACCATCACATCAGGAGCTTGTTTTACCCAAGGTTGTCTGTGCTTGGGATACCAAAATAAGTCTCCGGCAACAAACACGTTGGGGTTGTCTTTGTACATACCAGCAATACCCCCAACAATAGTGGTAATGAAACGGAATTGAATTGTATTATCTGCCAAAGGTAAACCGTCACTTTCTGGATAAATAATTTCTGGTGTAGTAGAGGATGTCATTTCAGTTATCAGTTATCAGTTATCAGTTATCAGTTATCAGTGCCTCTGCCTGTTTGCGCGACATTCCGTAGGAAAGTCAGAGGCTTGAATTTAACCCATCCTTTAGGGAGCTATACTATATTTAGTGTATCATTATTATAGTTTTTATTATCAATAATAGCACAAATGTAGTAGGAAAGAAAATGTTTATCTTACTTATTCATTCTCAGGTCTAAGGTCCAGTTTTATCTGTTCCCTAAAAGCATAAAATTTTATACATCCAAAACTAGAAAACTGCTGTAAATATTCAACAGGGTATTATTATATTAAGCAATTCTCATAAAGGTGAGGTCCCAAATTCATTTGTTCTAGGGAGCAGGGATTAGTAACTTGAGAAACAGGGAATAGAAAAGAACAAAAACAACTGTATCTCAGTAACTTGAGAAACGCTATAGTAGAGTCAAAAAAAACTAAATATTTTTCCTTTTTTTTATGATACTTTTCTCAACAAATGCGATGGATTTTACTGATAACTGGTAACTGGTAACTGATAACTGAAATGACTTCCTTTTTGAGTTTTGTTAATTTTAATGAACGTAGGATGAAACAAATTAATTTACTGATATCTTTTATAGTGGCAAAGTTTGGTAAAATCTTAGAAATATGTAGATATATCTGCAAAAATATAAGCTATCAAAAACCTACTGAATTAATCTTACCAAAGGAGGAAAATATGCCAATTCCACAAATTTACAATCGCGATGTTTTTATTTTGATAGACCGTAGTGGCTCCATGACAATATCTGATGCTACTACAGGAAGCAAAAATCGTTGGCAATATCTTCAAGAAACTGTACAAGGTCATGTCTTTGAAATTCTGTCCGAACAAGATGATGATTATGGCATAATTTGTGATGAGTTAACTTTATATTTTTTCAATCGAAATCAACAACCGACAAAAACTATTTATCTTAGAGATGCTGCCCAAGTACAAGCTGCTTTTAAGGAAAATAAACCTGGTGGTGCGACTTACATTGCTCCTACTTTAAATGAGGCAGTATCTCAATGGTTTTCTAATAGAACTGATGATAAAGGTGCTTTTATAATTATCTATACTGATGGTCAAATTGATGATAGCAAAGAATTTATTAATGTTATTGGAAAAACTTGTTCTAATATTAATAGTCAAGATGAGATTAAAATTTTAATGATTGGTGTAGGTAGTGATATTGAGACAGAGGGAGCAATAGATTTTTATTTAGGAATTGATTTAAATGCTAATAAATTTCAATCTAGACGAGGAGAAGATTGTAATATCTTTATTTTTGATTTAATAGATGAGGTGATGGATGAGGGTATTATTGCTGCTCTTGAACGTCAACTTGAGGGAGACCCAAGAAAAGGATTAGGTGGTTGGATAAAAGAAAGATATCCAGGTTTATATGGTAAATTTTTTGCTTCTTAATATTAGGAAGGAAGAAGGAGGAAGGAAGAAGAAAGAAGCAAGGATAAAAATATTTATGAATTTAATTCCTTACTATCGAATGTGCAAAGATGTTTTCTCACCACTGTCTAAGTTAGAGTATTTTTCTTCTTTACTTTCTCCTAAATACTGACTACTGACTACTGAACTTATTCTAATATTTATTAACTTGTGTAATATTTGTGAAATTTTTTAATCTAACACTAAATAATACCAAATCCGGTTTTCAAAACTATGTTTTTCAAATTCCTTTCTAACCCTTCTGCCTTCTGCCCTCTGCTTTACCTTACGATAAACCTTACTTTCAAAACAGGGTTTAGTATAATTAGCCTAAAAACTAAAGCTTCTTCAAATCTATAGATAAAATCATGAGATTTTCACTGCAAAATTCTAGTCTAAAGCCTCCCATTTTAAGGGGATAAAAAAAGAGAATATTTCAGATTTCAATCCCAGTGCTTTCCTAGGTCATGCTACGCAAACAGCCAGGTGTACTAATAACTATTAACTGCTAACTAATAACTAATAACTAATAACTAATAACTGATAACTGATAACTGATAACTGATAACTGATAACTGATAACT
>NZ_CEZPJD010000963.1:0-2647 GCF_983059655.1 Okeania sp. | reverse complement strand
CCAAGCTCGCAAAACTTCTGCAACACTCCACGCTTGAGCAATACAACCACGGGGTGTCATCGGTTCATTTCCATCAAAAATTTCACTGATGCTGCCAAGACCATGCACCGTTAAATGCTCTGCCATCGGTTTTAATAACTCTTCAGCTTTTGCTTGGTTGTTATAAACTCGTAGATGCGCTACAGCATAATGACCAATCAACCAACCCCAGACAGTACCTTGATGATAAGCACCATCTCGTTGATAAATATCGCCTCCATAAACACCCTTGTACTCAGAATCGTCACTAGCTAGACTGCGTAAACCATAGGGAGTCAATAGCTTGTGCGTACATATATCCATCACTTGTTTTTCCTGCTCTGGAGTTAGTAGAGGTGGGTAACTAAATTTCCCGATCGCTGGTAATGATAAGGCAAATATTTGATTAGGTCGCAAAGCAGCATCATTACCATTAGGTGTATCAAGTACATCGAAACAATAACCTTCCTCTTGATTCCAGAAACGAGCAAAACCCTTTTCCTTAATCAATCTTGCCAACCTTTCATAATCTAGATTATCTTTACCCAACTGTTGGGCAAACTTATCCATGATTTGCAGAGCATTATACCAGAGGGCACTAATTTCAATAGGTTTACCAATACGCGGTGTCACTACCCAATCATCTACTTTGGCATCCATCCAAGTAATCTGTGAACCTGCTTCTCCAGCATAAATTAAACCATCATCAGTATCTAACTGAATATTGTAGCGAGTGCCTCGGCGATAGTAGTCAATGATTTCTGCTAAAATTGGAAACAATTCTACTAAAAGTTGGCGATCGCCTGTAGCTTCATAGTATGCACGAACTGCTTCAAAATACCAAAGTGTAGCATCTACAGTATTATAATCTGGTGTACTACTACCGTCGGGGAAGCGGTTTGGCAACATTCCTTGGTCAACATACTCGGCAAAGGTGAGCAGAATAGACCGGGCGACATCAAATTGTTTTGTACAAATAGTTAAACCAGGTAAACTAATCATTGTGTCGCGGCCCCAGTCTTCAAACCAATGATAACCTGCAAGGATCGTTTTGCCGTATGGATGTTTGGGGGATTTGCGATCGACAATAAATTGGTTAGCTGCTAATACTAATTGGTTGATCCAGTCTGGGGTCTTTTTTGCAGTAGGTTGAGCTTTTGTCTGGGCAAATGATTTCCAGAATTTAATAATTGGATTTTTGACTTCTGAGTTAGATGTTTTGGTAGTGGTAAATTTTTGGATTATCTGTTGTTCGTAATTATGATGAAAAGCTAATTCTCTCTCGCCATTAGTAGTAGCATTTTCTTTTGTGCTGGCAACTATAGTTAGAGATTTACCTACTTCAATTTGTGCATCAAAAGTAACAGCGTGTAAGTGGTCTTCTAATTCTTGTTGACCACGATATTTTTCTACTGCTAAGTTAAATCCGTAATACCAATTATTGGCGGGTGTAGATACTACATTTTTGTCATCTGGATGAGTATCTGTCAGCAGATATAAGGGTGTTGCTTCAGGAAAAGCTCGTATACAGATTCCCTTTTTAATGTTTTCGGTGCTGATTTGCCAATCTTGAGCGCTGGTATGATGATGATGATCGCGATGGTTAACTAATGCTTTAATTTCCAAGTTTAAGGGTTGGCTACCATTGCGCAAATTATAATGAATATAGGTGGTGTTTTCTCCTTGCTCCATCCAGATCCGCTTCTCTAATACTACGTCTGCAAATGTAAATTTCCACACTGGTATTGTTCCTTCTAGGTAGAAGCTTTCTGTTTGTTGATAACCTTCTGGGTTTGCTGTGCCATCAGCCCAACGGTTACAGTAAAGAGGATAGTCTAGACCTTGATAATTGGCAGTTTCGTCTAGTTTTGTTAGCAATAATGTACGCCCTAATGGGGGTTTGAGTGCTGCTATGAGTAATCCATGATAGCGACGGGTTAGGATGTTAGCTACTGTGCCAGAAGCGTAGCCTCCAATACCATTTGTGACTAGCCATTCGCGGGATTCAGATATGTTGAGATTACTACAAGTTTCTCGATTGAAACTGATGACCATAAAATAAAATATTTACAATATATAAGTGCAGAGGTTTTTGTTAAAACCCGATTTCTTTATATCATATTCACGAAGGAAGAAGGAAGGAGGAAGAAGGAAGAAGGAAGAGGGAAGAAAAAAGGAGAAAAAAGAAGGGAATCAGCAAAATAATAATACTAATTTTCTTAATTTTTTAGACAATCCAGAAGCAATATTTTAGCTACAAAATTCTATTGATTTGAAACTGGTTTGAGTTTCTAACCACACTTATGATTTTTGGTTATATTATTTTAGTTGAATAAAAAGTCATGCGTAGGGGCGAACACCACCCAATAACAAAACTATATCAGAATTTTTTGCTTCGTGCAACCCTAATTTCCTTCCACTGTTCTTGGTGCTTCAGAAGATGAGGTTTGACCGAACATCAAGACTTTTTGGTTCTATGCCCTGTTGAAAAAGGGCGACAATGGCACAAAAATCGGACTGTCTGAAATTCATCATCAGCATCAGTCCTCAGCAACTTGATATTTGCGATCGCATCTAGTTCTATCTACAGATATTTCTTTGTTGAATAAAAAGTCATGCGTAGGGGCGA
>NZ_CEZPJD010000962.1:0-2651 GCF_983059655.1 Okeania sp. | reverse complement strand
GGTAAAATTGCATGGGGATAGTCAACGATAGGCCACTGCGTATCTTATCAACCCAAACAATTTTAAGCACCCCCGTTAGCGGTGAGGTATTCAATCAATCATAGAAAAGATAAATTCTATTAGTATTAACCTTAAGTTATTCTATAAGTTCTAATTCCTCTTCTTTCAGATGAACTTTAAATTTTTTTGTAAATTTAACAAGAATTGGTAGATTAGCGCTAACTGGTCTGCCTTTCCATTCATTGACAATATCAACAACTTCTCCTTCCTGATTTTTCAGATCGAATGGTTGTCCTCTATTTTCAGGATGAATATAAACAACAACAGAGGTATTAACGCGAACACGATCGCCTACTTTCATATATTAAAACCTTGTACTATCATCTCCTAGAAATTCAACTAATGTAGCTCTAATACGAAATTACACTAGCTTTAAGAATCTCCCTATTCTTTCATAAAACCAACCCTAAAGTCACGTCATTTCAGTTATCAGTTATCAGTACCTCAAATCTGAAGTAGGAGACAAGAAAATACTGAAAAGGAGAAGCTATTGACCTTACTTTTTGGTCAATTCAATAAAGGAGCATCCCCTACTCCCTACCCTCTCTACCCATACAATAACCGATCGGCCAGACCATATATCAGCTATAAGTCCAAAATTCAACATTAAGGATCGGGAGAAACAGGAGGTTCCGAAGGCTCAGGTATCATTGGACTTTCCCAAGATCCAGGAGCATCATTAGAATTTGGGTTTGGGCGAAAATTTTCCCAATTCCGCCACACCGCTACAACTGCCCCTACAAATAATATCAACAATAAACCAACCATAAACATCCAGGGCTTTAACCCTGAAGAATTTGGCATAGCCTCCACATCAGAATTAGGTTCAGAGTCAAGGTCAACTTCAGGTTTCAGCTGCGAAACTTCATTATCATTCCCATAAAGAAGTGCTTTAGAAGCTTCAGATAATTCTGGCATTACTTCCTTGTCCAAAGGTGTTGCTGTAGGAGTACCCAATAAAACCAACTGTTCTGGAGAAAGACGATAGTGGGCAAGCACCACTGAAGTATTATCATGACCATTTTTCTGATTTGCCAACTTAATCAAATACTCAACTGCCTGCTTGAGAGAAAATTCACCTCGAAAAATCTTGGGAGTATACTCAGTCCAAGACTTCTCAACCCAATCATTATCACTCAGACCATCCGAGCATAATAGCAATAGACCCTCTTCTTCAATCAAAAATCTTTGAATAGTAGGACGAATAAACTCTCCGTCCCTCGTACCAAGAGCCTGAGTCAAGGCACCCGCATCACGACGTTCTAATGCCTGCCAATACAGACAATGACCAAGACGGGTTTCCCTAGAAGCCACATCATCATCCACAGTCAACAATTGACAAGTATTTTTAGTCAGCCAATAAGCACGACTATCTCCCAAATTAGCTATGTATAACTCATGGGCATTATTCGGATTTGATTCTGGAGAAGACTTCACCTGTTGGGGCAACTGTAGGGCCATAACTAATGTTGTGCCCATACGTTGTCGGGACTCTCTTCCTTGTTCATTATTTTCAGTAGCAATCATGTTATTAACTACCCGAATAATTTCCTCAAGCTGTTTCATTACCAAATCTGGTGATGTTAAGTCCTGTTGTTGGGCTACTTCTGTCAACAGATTTTGCACTAATCTTTTAATGGACTGTACTGCTAATTGACTAGCTACCTCTCCGCCATCATGGCCACCTACTCCATCACAAATCATTGCTAAATGGGGTACTAACTGCTGACTAGCTAAATCTTGTTCCGTTGGATAACAACAATCCTCATTATGGAGACGCACAGGCCCAGTATCCGTAGCTCCTACTATTTCCGCATTTAATGGTAATTGGGCCGCCTGCTCTAATAGGAGTTGGTTCAATTTAGGGGCGATCGCCTCTAGAGACTCCCCAATGTCTCCAATCATCTGACAAATTTCTTGCAATGGCTGTTGGATATGAGCATGAGCAGTAGGAATCAAATTAGACCAAAAAATCCTTAAATCTCTATGTTTAGTGTTACGGTTTTGTAAGTCCAATTCTAAAAGTCGTAACCGCCAACCTTCGACCCTTAAACTATTTGTTAATAGACTGAAAGCTACGCGCTCTTTTGATAAAGGTTTCCATAACTGCATCATTTGCCATAACCAGTAAACTTGGCGTACAGGAGCTGCTGTCGGCCAAGCATCTACAAAAGCAGGACATAACTGATTTTGAGAGTCTAGAGGAACGTTGTCTAACAACAGAATATCTGTAGGATAAGTTTCTTCTCCATATTGATAGAAACCATGTACCTCTGGTGTATGGAGCCTATAGGGATATAAGTGTAAATATGGGATTATATTCTCTGGTAACTCCTCATATATAAAAGGAGGTTGAGCAGGTTTAGTATCCAACCATACTTGTGGAGCTACAACATAGTAGCGATCGCCCAGTAACTCCCCAACAGGAATCTCAACTCCCGCATCAACAGCCCATAAATAGCGATATTTTAGGCGAGTTTGGCAGGCTTCGCACTCTTGGCGACCCCAGGAATTGGCCGGATGAGGACAGTTAATATTTGGGCAATGAATTATTGGGGTAGAAGACATTTTATTAAGTTAATAATTAAAAT
>NZ_CEZPJD010000961.1:0-2654 GCF_983059655.1 Okeania sp. | reverse complement strand
TATTTTCTTGCATCAACCCAAGCTGCACCATAACCAATACGATTAGTATTATAAGCAATCCACATATAACCATCTTCACCCCAGTCAGTACCCCAAGAATTTTTTACTAACCAAGCACGTTTTTCATCATCCCAACCAATAATAGTCACAGCATGATTAGGAGTTCCATAGGCATTCTCGTTATAAACTCCACCCTTGTAAGCATGAAACGCACCAGTCATGTATACAGCAGAAACAACCGGACCATGTTTACATAAAGCTTGTTTCATCTGAGACACAGAAGGAATACCGCCATCATTACGCACATATCCCCAAGTAGCTGCTTTCAAGGGAGTATTGCGTTGGAAACGACAGACAACATCTGTTCCCTGATAGCGAAACATTCTTTCTGGTAAGTTCCCTTTGTTAACCATAAAATTAAATACAGGTCCGTACCAACCCCCCTTGCAAGTTCCGCCACCACTACAACTAAGAACGTGTTGTTCTGAACCATCTGCTAAACCTCCAACCTGAGAATAAACAAGGTTATTGTGATAGAGAGCGCTAGACTCAAAAGCAGCGATCGCCGCAAATGCCCAACAACTACCACATTCTCCCTGGTCTCGCACTGGGGTAATAATTCCGGCATCGCGCCAGTCAAAGATAAAAGCATCGGGAGAACAGATAGATTGTTTTTGTCCTGGACTTTCTTCCATATTGGAGAGTATTTGCCGAGCGCGAAAGTTTTGTTGTGTTGCCAATTCTGCTAAATTTCCGGGAACTTGAGTTCCGGCAAGTGTATCGGTGCTGCGCCATAAGGCAGAACTAGGACCAACTTGAAAACCCCTTGATTCTGCAAAGTTGCGCAGTTGTTGCCAACGTCTATTGAATGCTTCTCGACTCATGGATAATAGTTGCTCTGAGTTATGGGTTTTAGTATTCGCTAAGGGTGACTTTAGCAACAGAGGAGTTGATGTAGTAGTTGTTGAGTGAGTATTACTGTATAGTTTTTGATTGTGTTTTAAGTTGCTACTTTTAGAAGTACATCCTTGAGAGATTATTCCCAATATTAGCCCAATTGTACAAAATTGTAATAACTTTGAATATTTAACCATTACCCATTAAATTAATATATTTATAGTCTTGGTAGGTAGATGATGCCCACTATTATTGATATACAATCTTACAATTATTAATTACGGAACAGTTTTCATACACTATCTATTGTGTAAGGTGCGTTGCAACACACCCTACTGTGGACTATTCAAATGAAAACTGCTGTATCAATCCTATCCGTTTTCAAGGAGAGGTAATTGTTAATAATAATGAATAATTATTAACTAGACAGTAGACATCTCCAAAAATAAAGAATAAAATCAATTATCGTACAGAAATTATCATTTATTTCCCCCCTATTCCCTATTTCCTCTTTTCTGGAGATGTCTAGTGCAAAGTTCTTGGAATAACTATTGCTAGCTGAGGCTTTCAGCGATCTAAGGGTTAAAAACTCTTTATTCAAAGCTGTAAGTACTGTAAGCATTTTCCAGTAATACTTTCAGCCTTCAAAGCAAATAGTTTTTTGGAAGAATTTTGTACTCTCCAGTTATTAATTATTAATTATTAATTATTAATTATTCATTGTTCCACCTTATTCAAAAATCCCACATGACAGAGCGATCGTCTAAAGGATCTGTGACTATCCGTCCGATTGCATCAATTTCTGCTAGCTCATCTGAGGATAATTTAACATCTCCAGCTTTAGCATTAGCAGTAGCTTGTTCGGCATTTCTTGCTCCAACGATAGCATTTGTCTGTGGTTGAGCAATTAACCAGGCGATCGCTAATTGAGCTAAACTACACTGCTTACTTTCAGCAATAGGACGTAGTTTTTCCAAGGCTGTTTGCACTCGTTCATAGTTTTCTTTAATATAAAAAAGTCTATTTTTAGCACGATGATCGCCTTCAGCAAATTTATGATCTGGTCCGAATTTACCTGTTAATAAACCCTGTGCTAATGAAGAATAAGCAATAATAGAAATATTATTTTCAACACAGTAAGGCATTTCTTCTTTTTCTATTTTTCGCCAGAACAAAGAATAGGGTGGTTGGATACTATCAATTTGACCATATTGAGCTGCTTCTGCTGTTTGTTCGCGAGAAAAGTTAGACACACCAATTGCTCGAATTTTACCCTCTTCTTTCAGTTTATTTAGAGCATTAATTGTTTCTTCAATTGGTACAATTTCACTATTAAATGCACCAGACGGCCAGTGAATTTGATAGAGGTCAATATAATCAGTTTTAAGATTTTTGAGGGAGCGATCGCAAGCTTCTATTATTTGGTCATATTTGAGATGATTGGGAAAAACTTTGGTCGCTAAAATTACTTGTTCCCTTATATCTGCCAATGCTTGAGCAACTATTCTTTCTGAGTAACCATCTCCATAAACTTCAGCAGTATCAATTGTGGTGATGCCTGCATCAACAGCAGCTCTTATTCCTTTAATAGTCTCAGAATCTTCAATATCTGCCCATCCACGTTTTCCAGCTTGCCATGTACCCATAATGATTGGGGTAATTTCAATTTCAGAGTTACCTAATTTTCGCTTCTCCATCATCGTCTCCTAATTATTTTAAGTATGATTATAGGTATAACATATTGTGCATTAAGTCAA
>NZ_CEZPJD010000960.1:0-2664 GCF_983059655.1 Okeania sp. | reverse complement strand
AAAATGGGAGCCTGAAAAAATTATTTTATCCCACGGAAAATGGTATGAAGAAAATTGTACTGCTGAGTTGCGTCGAGCTTTTGCTTGGTTGGGAGAGAGTTAACGAAGTCAGAAGTTAGAAGTCAGAAGTCAGAAGTAATCTCTAACTGGGTTTGAGCATTTAAGAATTTCCTCAGCTTTGCTTCGACTACATATACCATTTCTCAAAAACTTTTCAACCCATATCTTGAGTAGGGGAGTCGGTAGGGACGTTGCATGCAACATTCCTACAGAGAATAAATTGGCAGAAGAAATGAAAATGTACAACATAAATCAACAGCTTCCACCTATTTTAGAGCCTTATCGCTTTCTCATAGAAGCTACAATTAAGCCCTATTTGAAACTAGATTTAATAGCTGATGAAAATCTCACCTGGTGGCAAAGTAAGTTTCCCGGTAGGCAGAAAAGTCGAGGGGGTTTTCCTTATTTACCCAAAGGATTTGATTATCCCAAAACACTAGAGGGAGAATATCTACATTTACTAGCACAAATTAATTTTGCCGAAGCACCCCATCTGGAAGGTTTCCCGGAAAGAGGTATTTTACAATTTTATATTGCTAATGACGATCGCTATGGTCTTCCAGATTCAGAAGACGTATTTGAGCAAAACCGTTATCGCATTCTCTACTTTAAAAAACCAGATTTTAACGAAGACCATCTGACCACTGATTTTAGTTTTTTGCCTGAAAAAGATAATAGTTTTGTAGAGCCATATCCGGTTAAGTGTTCGGCGATTCAATGGACTAAAGGATATGTACCTATTTCCAAATACGATTATGATTTTTACAACCGTATTTTCTCTGAATTAATTGATAATGGAATAATTAAGGATGGGATGGAAGATTTGTATGAAGAATTAGACGAAGCTTGTGAGTGGATATTAACTGGAGCAAATTGCGATATCCAGATGGGAGGGTATCGTTTTCATCTTTCAGACGACCCCCGTTATTATTATGATTCTGAAGAAGAACCCTTTGACACACTGCTATTGAGCATTGGACTTGTAGAAAATGGCTCGCTTTTTTTCTATACTCAAAGTTCAGCTTTAGCCAGATGTGACTTTTCAAAAGTTTTGTATGCTTTAGCCTAAAAGGAATTTTGTTATGACGAACGACTTTTTGGCCAATATCGATCTATCCCAAAAAATAGCATCATCTTACTCGCTGCCAAATATACTTATCGGAGCAGCTAATCAACTTATTCAACTCAACTATAGTGCTGAAGCTCAAAAATATCAGCCACAAGTAATAGTTGATTTGTGGGAGTCAGATTCCCATCCCGCTATAAAATCTAATTTTATTCAGGTTTTATCAGATGAGATTATTGTTGGCACTCAAGCAAAAATCGTCAAGTTGTCGCGCGGTTTAGAAAAAGTTAAGGTTCGTGAGTTTGCAGAAATAGCTGCAATTGATATTGATGGAGAAACTATTTTTGTCGGTACTGAAGGAAGACTTGTCAGTTTAGATCGAGATTTGGAAATCTTGGGTGAAGTCGATTTAGAATTACCAAGTTTTAGAGGAGGAAAGAAGAATACCCATGACATCTTAGTGTATGACTCAGTTGCTTATTTGCTAGATAATGTTATAGAGCCAACTTATATTCTTAGAGTTGATGTTTCTAATCCTAGTCATCTGCAAATTATCAGCACATTTGACATTGTGGGAGTAAATCATCATCTGAAAAGACAATGGCTCAATCCAGATTTGAATCAGTGGTGTATTCTTCAGTCTTATGGAACTCAAGCAGGTTCTGGAGAAAATATTATTACTTTTCCTATGAACCTGAGTACAGGTTCTACAGACTTTTCCCGCTCCCAAATTCCGTTTCCATTTGAATTTAATTCTATGGCTTCAGGATATCAGGCAATTAGTTACTCTGATTTTATGGGATCTGAATTTGAAGGAACAGAATTAATTACGGTAACTCCTTTACCTCCAAACTGGGCAGTTATTCACGATCGCCAAGAACAACTTTATTTAGCTTTAATAGATACTCAAAATAATTATATTGTTTTCGATAGAAAAGTAAATTTAGGTGAATTGAAAAATTGCTATGACCAGGAAGCTGAGATAACGCTAATAGATAAATTATTATTTATAGTGTTTAAAGGGCGCAAAAACTATAATTTCTTCACTAGGTTACTTATTATTGATATAGCTCAAAAACCTTCAATTATTCTCAATCAAGATTTAGATGAATTGGGTTTTAGTAGCTTAAATGTAGCTCATTATTTGTGTTGTGCTCAGGGTACTGAGGAGGAATCGAAACAGAGTATTTTATGATCGGTAATTCAGCAGACATTATATTACCAATTACTATCCTGTAGTCTTATATGTTAATTTGAATATAATCAAGAGAAATGTCAGAAACTAATAATAAAAAAGAAGATATTTCACTATTGCAAGCTTGGCAGAAAAAAATTGAGTTAGCTAATACTAATAATATATTTTGTCATTGTCACAACTGTGAATATGAATGGGTAGACTCTTCATTTGAAGCTATATGTCCGAACTGCAACAGTTCCCATATTGAACGTATTTCTTGTTGGCAATTTCCAGATGACTAACTAATATTACAGCGCTTTTCATTTGAGTAGACCACAAAATTATTTTTGGCACTTAGAGT
>NZ_CEZPJD010000959.1:0-2668 GCF_983059655.1 Okeania sp. | reverse complement strand
AAAAGATTGAGACTCGATGGCGTAGCGCTCGGAAGGACAGAAGTGAGTTCTTAGAGGAGCTAAGAGCTTTTGGAGGCGAATTATTGGATGAACTGATTCCCCTAGAATTGAAGCGTATACTGTGGGAGCTGCGCTCCGCGCTTAAAAACATTATGGTACTTTCAGATGAACCCTTTATTCCGTGGGAACTGGTTCATCTGAAAGAACCAGATTGTACGTATCTTCCAGAGGAAGTTGCATTTCTTGGTCAAATGGGTTTGGTTCGATGGACTTATAATGTAGGGTATCCTCCCGATGTAATCAAAATCCGGCGAGACAAATCGTACTATATTATACCAAACTATCCAATACCTGAGCTTCACCTTCCGCAGGCTGCAGAGGAGTCTTTATTCTTAGAGCAAGTTTTTCAGGCTCAATCCATTGAAGCAAAGTTGTCTAAGGTTAGAAAACATTTAGAATCTCGCAGTATTGATTTACTTCACTTTGCTGGACATGGACAAGCAGATCAAGGAGACATCACTAAATCACAACTAGAATTACAAGGATATATGGAGGGAAATAAGCATGTACCAGATTACCTATCCTCCACCGTGGTAAGGCAGCACGCCAAGTTGAATTCAGTAGATAAAAATAAACCCTTAATCGTGTTAAACGCCTGCCAAATTGGTCGAGAAGGGTACACTCTTACAGGAATAGGAGGTTTTGCTGAAGCATTCCTTCAAAGTGGGGCTGGTGCTTTTGTTGGGCCGCTTTGGTCAGTTCTCGATTCTCCAGCACGAATGTTCACCGAAACTCTATATCTTGGACTAAAAGAGGGATTGACACTTTCTGAAGCATCTATCAAAGCACGCGAAAAAGCAAGCGAACAGGGTGATGCTACCTGGTTAGCATATGCTGTTTACGGTCATCCTCACCTTAAGATTGATTTACCTTCTACATCTGAATAGCCGTTGGTAGGGTGATGTACAGCAGTCAGGAGTCAGAATGAATGGTTTCAATACCAGTTTTTAGGTCATCAATTCTCTTTTTTTCTTGGTGCGCTATCAGGTGCAACTGGCGTCGTCACGGGGTCGCATTGCTTTGTCAAAGGAACATTTCCTGCACTTGTCTTTTGTCCCACTTATTATTCGTAACATTCTTTTTTCAAGTTGACATTAGACGTCTCCAACAATAAAAAATAAAATCAATTATCGTACTCTTATTCATCAATTTTTCCCCCTACTACCTACTCCCTCTTTTTGTGGAGATTTCTATTAGGGAAGTTATAAGTTTTATCTTGATTGATGGCGTTGCTGAATCAAGATATGAAAATAAAAATAATTTCAAGTAAGAGAGTATATTAACTATTATCATAAATTCTACCTCTCCATTTTGTAGGAGTTTTCATAGCAGATAGAAATATCCGCAAAACTGCAAAAGGATCTGCTAAAGGAGATAACCAAAATAACCAACCAAATTTAGCTTTACTCAAATCATAAGCAGGAGCGATCGCTAATAACAAAGCAAATCTAATTAATAGTAAAAATAAATTTAATCCAAATAACAAAAACCTGGAAGACAAAGAAACATCAACAGGCAAACTCAACAATAAATAACTCAAAACTATCAACAAAGGCAAACCCTGCGTAGCTGACAATAACCACAGGTCGCTCCAAACTTGAGCAGTCGGGGAAGCATCCTTAAGATCGAGCGATCGCCCCCACTCCTGCCAAGTTTCTGCCATACCCTCATACATCCTGACCTGCAAAACCTCCGCCCCATCCAAAAACCCTACCTTAAAACCTTGGGCAGCAATATTTCTAGCCAGAGTTACATCATCACAAAAAGAACCCTTAGCACTGCTATAACCTCCCACCTCTGACAATACCGAGCGCCGACACAGAAAACACTGACCATTGGCCATAACTCGTTCCGGTGTTTGTGACCCCGTGCCCGTAGGTCCAAATCTATAAACCAAGGTAATTAGCAAAGCAGGTTGTAGCCACAGCTCTCCTGGATATTTGAGAATAAACTGTGGCGACAGGGAAATGAGGTCATAGTTTTCAGCCTCTGCCTTTTTGACTAAACTAGCCACTAACCCTGAGTTTGGTTGAATATCTGCATCGACCCCGAGAAACCATTCACTCTCTGGAGAGCTTTTCAAAAAACCCGTATGTAAAGCCCACGGACGACCTACCCATCCAGAGGGCAAAGGGTCGTCCGTAATTAAGCTAAATCTTGGGTCTGTTTCTGCCTTAGTCTTAACTATATATTGGGTATCATCTACCGAATTACTATCAACAACGATAAATTCCCGCACTTCATAACTTTGCCGACTCAACCCAAGCAAACAGGGAGTAATGCGAGTGGCCTCATTAAGAGTCGGTATAACAACGGTTACTTTACCTACTAATTCTGGTATGGGTGAATCAGGTTTTAATGGCGGTTGGCGAGTAGGACCTTTGATGAGACGTGATAGTAAGATAGCTGTTGCTGGTAGTTGCAACAGTAGAATGACAAAAAAAAAGGCTTCAGGCATGATTTTTGATTCTATTGGGCAATATTTTAGACTTTATATTATCTCTCAAACAAAGCCAAGAATTTATTTCTTCAAATACCTTTACCCCTGGTGTTCTGCTTCATAAAACTGATACAAAGCGTCACATCGATGCGACAAATTGATGTTTAC
>NZ_CEZPJD010000958.1:0-2673 GCF_983059655.1 Okeania sp. | reverse complement strand
TTATGCGCTTCACAAAATGAAATGACTATTGCGACATCCGCAACAAAGAAGGGAGGTAGATATTTTCCCCATCACACACTCTCAAGTTATGCGCTTCACAAAATGAAATGACTATTGCGACATCCGCAACAAAGAAGGGAAGTAGATATTTTCCTCATCACACACTCTCAAGTTATGCGCTTCACAAAATGAAAATTTGGGAGTATAAACTAAAGATTCAAAACCTCAACCGAGAATTAAACAGCCTTGCTCTGAAGCATTTTTCCTCAATCCTAAATTTATTTTCAACAAATAATAATTAATAATTACCTCTCCTAAAAAAGAAGAAGATTGACTAAAAAGAAAAAAATTTCTTTTTTCTCCTTTCTCCTTTAAAGGAGAGGCTTGAAACCTTAATTATGCGACAAAAATTATTGTAAAAATTGATTATCTTTTCCCTTATTAGATACCCCACCAAACCTGTAAACTCTGAGAGTAATGGAGATATTAAACCCATAAAGCATTCTCAGTTCTACCGACTACTAACTACTTCTTCAATAGGTTTATAACCCACCCAATACTTACTAACGAAATGAACCTCAGTAGTGATATTAATAAAACCTACTTTCTCCAAACGTTCCTCTAAATTATCTGTAATATAACTCTGATAATAAGGTTCATGGAACATTGCTGGGAAGTTTTTTAACATTGGCGAAAAATCAGGTTCATCAGAAACTTGAATCGAATCACAAATCACAAAAATACCCCCAGGTTGAGTAACTCTAAAAGCTTCCTCTATTACTTTTTGACGTACCATCGGCGGTAATTCATGGAACATAAAAACACAAGTTGTTGCCTTAAAAAAATTATCTCTCAAAGGTAAATTCTCAGCATTTCCTTGTAAAAGTTGAGGCAACTCTCCCAACTCTTCAGATAATAATTGATGAGCTTTCTTTAAATAAGCCGACGATAAATCAACACCATAAAGATCCGCCTTTGGTAAAGTAGCACGAATAAACTTTAAAGTTCTGCCAGTACCACAACCAATATCTAAAACTCGTAACTTTTGAGGAGCGATCGCCTCTAAATTTTGTCCAGAAAATAACTTTTCTAATCCCATTTTTAAAGGAGCTAAAATTCGTCTGCGCATAGCATCGGCAGTACCATTAAATAAAAGTTCTACCTGCAAATCGTAGAGATTAGCTGATGTATCGCTTAAGTACCCATCTGTTTGATAATGAAAATTTTGTAAATAATAACTAGGATAATCTTGAGTATCTATTTGTGGAGAAAATTCTTGATATTTCTTTTGTTTAATTCTATTCCAAACTGTAGGCATATCTAGCCAAATATTAGGATAATAACTGAAAAAATCTGACCAGGGATTATCAAATATAATATTAACTGGATAAATACCATTTTCTCCATCTGCCAAATCTCTTTCCATAATTTCATCAATGCGTTTCTGCATTTTTTGGAGAATTTCAGGAGATAAAGGTTGAGTTTTAAATTCAAGAGTTGGATAAACAAAATTTCTCAGCCGAGTAGAAATTTGTTTGTGAGCTAAAGCGAAGTAAATTTTACCTTGTTGAAATGTTTGATAAGTAAATTTTGTAATAGTATCTGACATGATGATAAGTCTAAGAGGATATCTGAAAAGTTTTTTGATAGTGAATTTTGCCCCCCTGGCCCCAGGGCTAATTCATAGTCATGAGAGAAAAAAGAAGTAGGGGAGTAGGGGAGTGGAGGAGTAAGGTCAATTCATTGTCACGCGATCGAAAAATTGTATCCTTTGAAATGTTGAAATTTTGTACATCTTGCTAGAGAGAGTTAACCAAAAATATACAGTTGTAAATATTCTAGGCGCGACAATGAATTAGCCCTGCCCCTGGCCTCCCAACTTTGGGGGGAACAAGAATCAATTTTTTTCTAAAAGTCTCCCAATTTTGGGGGATGCGCGGGGGCTTAGATGTAAAATGTAGCAAATGGGACTTCTCAGACAACCTCTAAATAAATTTTGCTATTGACACTCCCCGCTCTAAAGAGACGGGGATTCTTAAGCAATCCAAAATCGAATTCTTAAAGGCGTTGTCAATGCGCCTCTACCTAGTTGGCCCAAATTAAGATTGAACCTTCCAGCTACTTTTCTCAGGATGTTGGCTGCACCATTGCAATCAGCATTAATTAAATAGCCCGCAGCAGAACGATATAAACCCCGTTTAACGCGCTTTCCTGATGGTTCCCAGTTGTCGGGTTTTTCACCGTAGGTTGGGAGAACATCATGATCTAAAAAGCTAGCTTTCGAGGTATAAGACTCTTCGGTTTCTACAAATTGTAACCCATGTAAGCTACAAAGTTCCTTGATTCGTTCTTTGAGTCTTGCAGTAGGAATTTGTACCAACTTTTGGTTAGTTTTAGAGCCTAAATCAATTGATTGTTTTTGACCTTTATTCCAACCAAAAACAATTGTACCAATTCCATGTTTAAGGCCATGGTTGATGATTAATCGCGCTGCGAGTGTTAACAGCATCCCGTATCTGACGATTGCGCTTTTCAGTGATGCGAGCTAATCTTTTAGACCAAAAACCTTGTGGTTGATTTTCCTTGAGAGCAGCTATTTGTTTGTTATACCACTGGTTTTTCGATTTCAGATGTTTGCCATCAACAATAAAGCTGTGCCCTAGAGTATCCACA
>NZ_CEZPJD010000957.1:0-2678 GCF_983059655.1 Okeania sp. | reverse complement strand
TCAAAGACTACTAATTTCCATGTAGCTTAAAAGCCAATTAGCCATAGTAGCACGACGTGCTTGCACAGGAGTAAATTCTCCGATTTTATAACCTTTGAAACCCAACTTTTGCTTTAGTAACTGTTTATTTTCTTTAGGAATAGAACGAGTCAACTTGACAGTGGGCGGGCGAAATTCAATAAAATTAGGAGGTTCTGGATATTCATCTCGCCACTCTGATGCAACACCAGAAGCATCCCACCGATCGGTAGTAGCATTATAGCGATAACCGAGATAATACCAAACTAATTGATTAACAGTATTATCATCAATTTTTTCATCAATAATTGCTTGGATAGTTTCTGTATTCAGTTGTGGTAGTTCAGACATAAAAGCTGACTTTATTTAACTTATTTTTATATGATTATATTATGATATAGTAATTCCCATACTGGTCAGGTACAAAATTCCTTGGTTTTAGGGAGTAGGGAGTAGGGAGTAGGGAGTAGTAATTCTAGTTTTGTAGGAATCGATAAAGAAGAAAAACAACTGTACCTGATTAGCTTGGGAAACACTATATAGCAGAAGGAATAAGCAAAGAAAAATCTTGCGTTTCTGAGTTTTAAGGTTTTGATATGTCAAATACAGTAATTATAACTGCTGATGAACCGTAAGACAGAGAAATGCTTTTCCTACTGTTCCCTGTTCCCTGTTCCCTGTTCCCTGTTCCCTGTTCCCTGTTCCCTGCTATGGTTAGCTATTTAACTTAAGATACCTTCTTTTTGTGCCATTGATAGCATTAAATCTACTACTCGATAAGAATAACCCCATTCATTATCATACCAAGAAACAACTTTAAAGAAATTGGAGTTAAGTTCAATTCCAGCGCCTGCATCAAAAGTACTAGAGTGAGGGTCGCTAGTAAAATCAGTCGAAACTACAGGGTCTTCAGTATAACCCAGAATACCCTTCATTGGTCCTTCAGCAGCAGCTTTCATCGCTGCACAAATTTCTTTGTAGCTAGTTGACTTCTCGCTCTTGAAAGTTAAATCAACCACAGAAACATCTGGAGTCGGAACCCGGAATGCCATACCAGTCAGTTTACCTTTTAATTGTGGTAAAACCAGAGATACTGCTTTTGCTGCACCAGTAGAAGCGGGAATAATATTTTGAGCTGCACCACGTCCACCCCGAAAATCTTTTTTACTCGGACCGTCTACAGTTGGTTGAGTAGCAGTCATAGCGTGAACAGTTGTCATTAGACCTTCTGCCAAACCAAAATTATCATCAATAACTTTAGCAATAGGGGCTAAACAATTAGTAGTACAACTAGCATTAGAAACAATTGTATCTTCGGCAGGATCAAAGCGATCGCTATTAACACCCATCAACAAGGTTTTTACCTTATCTGGATCTTTTGTTGGAGCTGAAAGAATGACTCGCTTTGCGCCTGCTGTCAAATGATTTGAAGCACCCTCAAAAGTAGTAAATAATCCTGTAGACTCAACTACATAATCTGCACCTTTTTCTTTCCAGGGAAGTTCAGCAGGGTTTCTAACTGATACACATGGAATAAATTTTCCGTTAATTGTCATACCATCATCTGAAGCTGATACATCTCCTGAGAAACGTCCATGAGTTGAATCATACTTTAATAAATAGGCTAGGTTTGGTGGTGGTACTAAATCATTAATCCCAACAAATTCAATTAAGTCGGGATGGTTGAGTCCAGCACGGAATACTAGACGTCCAATACGGCCAAATCCATTGATGGCTACTTTTAAGGTCATGGATACACTCCTTAATTAATGAATATCTGAAAGTCACTATAAGTATGACAAATACTTGATTAGAACCTATCACGAAGATAATTGCTTCAAATATATTCTTTTCCATATTTTAAGAATCTTTCTGCCAAATGACTGATGTTTTACAAAATGATTATGCTCTAAATTAAATAGATCCACTTAGCTACCGAGGTCGAGTCCAAAATTTTATACTTGAGAATATTTTTGATAGATAATAACTGAGTTTTTACAGAATTTAAATCAGTATTATCTACGCTGTAAACTGACGATTATTAAGCTGAAATAATTGCTCTTTTTGAGAAATTATTTTATTTAAATCCCTATGTATTAGTTCCTTTATATCATGTAATTAATCATGAAATATGTATCTGCAATACTACTGAATAGTTGAATAATCTTAGATAAATTTACTGAAAAATAAATTCACAAAAACTTCATTTAATCCTCTAAAAAAGCATTGGAGTTAACTATAAAATCAAGGTATAATATAAAAAAGTAAGCAATATAAATAAATGCAGAATTCATCTACTATAGAAATCACAACAGTGGCTTTAGGTTTAAGAAGAGTTAGTACAAATTCCACTCAAGCAATTGACACCATTGAGAATACAAATAAAACAGATGTTCAAGCTAATAAGTTAGGCAATGGTTACATTCTCAGAGGAAATACAGATATAAATATTTATTATGGAGATGAGGAAAGTAATTTTTCAAAAAATAGTCATAATAATTTAATAACCAATCTTATTTTTGTTTAATGAGTTGCAAAAAAACTTTATCTGTAGAAATTCTCAAGAAGCGTGAGGTAAAATCATTCGCTGCTTTTAAGGAATAGGGAAAACTTATATCATGTCTCTTTGAATAACTAGAATAAAAAATTTAGGGAGTAGG
>NZ_CEZPJD010000956.1:0-2680 GCF_983059655.1 Okeania sp. | reverse complement strand
GAGATATTAGGAGAGTTGGAAAATTTCACTACTCATCTCCTCTGGCGTGGTGCTTAATAGAATGAATTAATTATTGCTCTATACGCAACAGAAGAAAAATTTCACTACTCATCCCTCTGATGTGGTGCTTAATAAAATGAATTAATTATTGCCCTATACGCAACAGAAGAAAAATTTCACTACTCATCTCCTCTGGTGGAGAGCTTCATAAAATGAATTAATGATTGCTCTATACGCAACAGAAGGAAATTTCACTACTCATCTCCTCTGGTGGAGTGCTTCATAAAATGAATTAATGATTGCTCTATACGCAACAGAAGAAAAATTTCACTACTCATCCTCCAAAGCTACAGAGTTTATTAAACAGGTTTTCTCTGAATACGACAGGACTTACGCAAAGACACTGTGTATAGAGTTCAGTAACTATTGTCCAATAGTTATGAGTACTATATATAGCGTATCTGCGTAAGTCCTATACGATCTAGATCAAAATAAACAGGATGAAAAACTAGATGTAACAGGACTTACGCAAAGGCACTATGTATAGAGTACAGTGACTATTGTCCAATAGTTATGAGTACTATATATAGCGTATCTGCATAAGTCCTATATAATTAAAGATTCTGTACCAAAAGCGATCGCATAGTTTCCATTTGAACTTATCTTCTTCAATTTTGCCCTAAGCTCCTTGATGACTTCCAACGGGATGTGGTTATTGCTGAGGTGGTAGCGGGGGAAATCTATCTCGCATTACGGCAATTTGAGTTAGGGATGGAGAGAGCGTTATGGGGATTGTCGGCAGATATGCTATGGAAAGTTGTTAATTTGTTCTGCCACTTGAGAGGTAAGGCCGATTTGACTTTGGAAGAGTTGATGGTGTTGGAGGAATATGGGCTAGCTTAACCCGGATGCAGCTCAAAATACCCACCACTAACAGTTGACGTCAGCGGTGGGTGTGAGTCTTTCGGGAAGCTTAAAGCGATCGCCACGCTTAGTCCAGGACAAGTTTAGGCATAGAAAAATTAAGGATGAGCTAAGTTAATTCTATGCAGCGATCATACTAACTTTAAATCCCAAGCGTCTCAATAGATATGGGTTCTAAATGTGGATTTAGCAATTTTTCAAATAGTCACCGAAGGCTGACTTACCTAATTTTACAATACTGCCAAATTGTTTTAATCCATCGTTTACTATGGATATAGGAATATTTTCAACTTGAGAAAAAGCTTCCGCAGCATTAGCAAATTTAGTCAATGTATTTGAAGTTACAAAACGATGCTGGTACGGTTTATTTAATTTATTCTGGTAGACTAAAAAGCGGTCTGTTTGAGCCTTATTTTGCCCGTATTGAAATTCTTTACCGACTTTAATAGTGCATTTGTCATCCTCGCAATTGGATTTTGACAAAAAATTGTCGATCATACTTGCTTGAACAAACAATGGGAAAACTTCTTTCTCCTTGTCGATAGCAGGTATTTCTGAATATGTAGCTTTGCGAGTTTTAAAATCTTGTGACCACTCAATAGTAACAAGACTTTCTTCAACATTCAGTTGGGCTTTGTCAAAGCTAATCTCATCCCCACATTGTACAATTGATGCTTCCGCGCTACTAGAGAACAGAAATAAAGCGCTCAAAAAGAAAACAGAGAGTTGTAAGATAAAGTTCCGTTTGATGTTTTTGTTCTTGGTACAAATAGTGAACATTAGTGTTGAATCTTAGAAATTAGACAGCATTGAAATTAGATAGCATTTGCAGGATAACTCCCTCGATCAGCATATTATCTAGCACTTGTGGTCCTACACCGAATTTCTGCGTGTGATTCTGCAAATACTGGACAATCTGCTTATTAAGTAGCTCCCCTGTAAACTGCTTGTGTAAATAAGACGATTTCCAACAAGAATTTCTGACTTTTTTGACTTATTTTTTTTTTGACTTAAAATCCTTTTTCTAGGGGCAGTGGGCCAGCAAGGTTAAAACAGATCAATCTATACCGATCGCTTCATTGCTCAATTGTTGCTTCGAGCAACCTTAACTTATACTGACGCAGCGATCGCCACGTTAGCTTTAAGATTGGCCCCTTGCCCCAAATGCTCCAGCTTGGGATAACAACTCCGGTAATGCGCCTCGCTCACAAATAACCACAGAATGCTAGATTTTTAAACCTTCACTACATAAAATCACTTTTGTCAATGCCCTAAAATCAACCTTTTTTTAAACATAGACAAAACGTTGTATTTATCAAAATAACATGGGTCGCGCAACCCCGCCTTTTAAGGCGTAATATTTTTGGAGCCTTGCTCAAATCCCCTAGTTCCCCTCCACGGTCGGGGGAGGGGCGAGGGGTGGGTTAACTTCTGAGTTCTGAGTTCTGAGTTCTGAGTTCTGACTTCGTTAACAATCCCCCTAAATCAACCTTTTTCAGAGAGGACAAATAAAAGTGGACTAGCATTCTTTAAATTATTAGCAGAAGGGGTTTGGTCTCTAGGACACCAAAAACAAACAAAGCGAGTTATTAGTTTACCATGACTCTTCTAACTTCTGACTTCTGACTTCTGACTTCTGACTTCAAAATTGCCCCATTAAGAATGCTACGATTTCTTAAAGAAGCGAAAGAATATAGAAGGAAAAAAACTGGATGGAAGAGATAGACAAATCCATATCCTTTGATGGACGGGATAT
>NZ_CEZPJD010000955.1:0-2681 GCF_983059655.1 Okeania sp. | reverse complement strand
CTAGAAGTAAGTAGATATCTTCTGAAGTTGAGCGATCGCCTCTTGTCTCCCTTCGATTTTTTACCAGTTTTCGGAGCAGATGAAAATTTCACTCTTATATATAAATAGTCGAAAATTTGTTAGATAATTTGACCAAATGTCTGATCTGCCTAGAAGTAAGTAGATATCTTCTGAAGTTGAGCGATCGCCTCTTGTCTCCCTTCGATTTTTTACCAGTTTTCGGAGCAGATGAAAATTTCACTCTTATATATAAATAGTCGAAAATTTGTTAGATAATTTGACCAAATGTCTGATCTGTCTAGAAGTAAGTAGATATCTTCTGAAGTTGAGCGATCGCCTCTTGTCTCCCTTCGATTTTTTACCAGTTTTCGGAGCAGATGAAAATTTCACTCTTATATATAAATAGTCGAAAATTTGTTAGATAATTTGACCAAATGTCTGATCTGTCTAGAAGTAAGTAGATATCTTCTGAAGTTGAGCGATCGCCTCTTAACTCCCTTCGATTTTTTAACAGTTTTCGGAGCAGATGAAAATTTCACTCTTATATATAGATAGTCGCAAATTTGTCAGATAATTTTTCCAGATGTCTGGTCTATCTAGAGGTAAAGTAGATATTTTCTGAAATTGTCATCCTGTGAAGCTTGAGTCAAGATATATGCTTGTTTTTCCCTCATCAAATCTTTCCATCTATCCCTCCTCAGTGGAAAAGCATCAATAATTTCATTTTCTTAAGCTCAAAAAAAATCGCGCGTCAAAGGATTTTCGGTTGCATCTCCACAAAAATTTTGATATAGTAGGAACTGGTTGGAGTCGTTCGCCCCTATACATGACTTTTTATTCAACTAAATTTATTGGCTAAATATTATAGTTACTTCAGTAAATTACTTTCTAGCTTCTCTAAATTATTCCATCTCTGAAAATATTAAAAAGCTCTTCGAAAGGAGACAAATTTTTATAGGTAAGCCAAGAGTAATATCTGTCAACCTTCCTCTCTGTCTATCCCTACATAAATTTCTCTAATTTTTTGCTAATTAATTTCCTTTTCAATCTAGATTTTTAGCAGGCATCAAAAATGCAGTTATCAAAGCAATAGTACCCCCCAATAAACCCCAACCTAGCCAAATATTAAAATTTCTACCTCTACTTTTTGCCACAAAAGCAGCAGCAGTACCAATAAGACAATGCAAAATCATTAATATCCAGAATAATTGCCAGTTAATTTCATTCATAATTGTCTTTCAAGTATTAGTTATTTGAGAATAAGGTCCTCAAAATTTTTCACCATCAAAATGAATTATATGGTCTGGTGCATCAGCAATCCAAACTTCTGTTTCCCAAGCAATATCAGCAGCAAACTTGCGAAAAGTATTATTGTCTAGAAAAGCTGTGACAAAAATTATGTCAGCCTGACATTTTTCTGTCAATTTTTTCAATTCTAATAAACGTACATTAGAAATTACGCCCGAACTATGAACAGCTTCTATCAAATAAAGCCAATTTTTCTGTTCTGAATAAGCTACTATGTCGGGTAATTCTCCATTAGATAATTCAAAAAAGTTTAGTTCTTTCAGCTTGTTTTTTTCTAAATGTAAAAACTTCTTAGCTGTATCGCCGACATATAAAATTTCTGCACCATAACCATATCTAGGTAAAAAACTTTCAATAATTGCTTTCTGTAATTCATTATGTTTACCAGGGCTAAAATTTAAGACTTTACCAGAAGGAAAGTTAACAGGAATTAAACTTATTTCTCGTTGACTAGAAAGTTGTTGCTCTAAAGTGACTCTATCTACTAAAAAAACCTCTACTTCTTCTTCCCAATTATTTGAGCCAAAATTTTTAATTATATTGGCAATATCGGGATTTAAAGCAAAAGACCTTGTACCATCATTTCTAGCTGAATTTGGATTAGCAGCACTAGGAATAATAATTCCTGCAAGAACAATTAATTTTAAATCTTTCCGGCGAATATCGTCATAAGAACTTTCAGATATTTGTTCATTAAAATAATTATTCCAGTACCTAATAATTTCCCTAGTTCTTAAAGCATGAGAATTATCAATTTTTCCCCATCCATTAGTTTTCTTAACGTTGGCTACAGCTAAAACAGCCATTGCCATTCTTTCCAATCGTCTTTGAGTCATCCCCTCAAGAGGTACACCAAACTTACTAATAATATATAACGCTTCATTGATTAACTTTTTAAATTGTTTAGACTTATCTGACTTAGTAAGATATTGTTCAACAATTAATAATTAATAATTAATAATTACCTCTTCTTTTCAAGGATAGGATTGACTAATAATGAAAAATTTTCTTTCTTATCCCCTTAAAATGGGAGGCTTTAAACCACAATATTTCGGTAAATTTGAGGAATTTTTATCTCTTAAAAAGGTAATGATAATTGTACAGGAATAATTTTTTGTGAAATTTCCTCTGGTGAGCATCTTTTCCCAGATTCTAAATAACATCCTAATACTCCCCGCAAAATGAAAAGCAAATAAAGGAAGAACTGCATTTCCAATCTGATTAAAACAATTAGTTTCTTTTCCTACAAATTAAAACCAATCAGGAAAACTTTGTAATCTTGCTGCCTCCCTTAACAACAAACGTCTTCTTCTCCCATCCGGCAATTTTATCCGGTGCATATCGCCAGTAGGAGCCGAAATATTTCGACAAGT
>NZ_CEZPJD010000954.1:0-2691 GCF_983059655.1 Okeania sp. | reverse complement strand
AAAAAATCGCGCTCCAAAGGATTTTCCGCTGCATACTCATAATTTTTGTGATATTATCAAGCTTAGATGGAGTTGTTCGCCTATACACATGACTTTTTATTCAACCAAAATACGCTAAAAAAGTATAAATCTTGGAAGATAAAAAGTTAAATTAGAACCAACCCTAAACAAATAATTATCGGCGGTTGTCTCCAGAAAATTTCCTCTACTAATCAACAACTAAATCGTTAATTACCCATCCACATTTATCTGTTAATTCATCCCTATCAACAGTCATATTTTCCAGAAGCAAATAAACCGAATTTTTACCAGTGAGTGAAAAATTCAAGTCAGACAAATCTCCAGGAAAATAATTATTGGCAGTTGTATCAATTAAATTTCCTTGCTCATCTAAAGAAGAAAAAGCAAGAGACAAACCATCACATTCTTGATTCAGAAAATCTAACTTACCAGTAATTTTTACTGATTCAGATACTTGCCCTAAATAGAGAAAATATTTAGAGGTTTGTTTAGTAACATCCGCAGGATCTGTCATTAATTTATAACCATCATCAGAAATTTGAGTAACTGCCGAATAATTATAAGTAATATAAGGAGATTGATTTAAACTCATCCAGTCTAACTGTCTACCTGGACGTTGAGGAATTTGTTTTTGTACTGCTGATAAAGTTTGCACAGCAGTCGCCACAGAAGTAGGGCGAAGTCTTTGATAAAAACTTACAGTAATTCCACCATCTAAAACAAATTCTTCTGGCAATTTTTGGAAATCTTGAGCAATGGGAAAATTTTGAGTAAAAGCGTCATAAACAAACTTAACTAAATCTTGTTGCCCTGGTTTTAAAACTTGTTCATCAGTTAATAATACTTTCTGAAATGGGTGAGCAATAACTATATATTGTGCCTCTAATAATTCTGGTAATGGGTAAGTATCGCGAGTATCAATATGTGGTTTACTTATTGCTCTTAAATTCGACCAACTTTCAGGATTAATTATCCGGTTAGCGTTTCTAATAATATTGGCATTAAATAGATTTGAGGAAGCAGCTACGTATACTAATTCTTTATTTTTGGCTAATTTACTTAGATAATCGCTAAGACGTAAAACTTCATCATAGTCGGAACGAATTAATGGAGAAAAGTTAGTGGCAAATAATGATCGTAGAGAATGATTAAATTTGCCAATAGTAGTTAAACCAAGGGCAAAATTTCCAAGTAACAATATTCCTGCAATAGTTAAAATAATTAATCTAGTTTTGTCTCGGAAAATATTAATAGTCGTCCAGATAAATGAAACTAATCCTAAAACTATTATTGGCGTAAAATGTAGAGAGTAATGAATATTTCCATAACGCAGTAAAATCAACCATTCAGCTAAAGAAAAAATTCCTAATAAAAAGAGGAAAATAGTAGTTGATGGAATTAAAGATTTTGTCATAACACCAACAGAAAATCCCATGGCTACTAACAACAAAGCTATTAATCCATAAAAACAGGCATAACGCCAAAATATATCAGGTATTGATAAACTCCAAGCAGCATAAAGAGTTCGATAATTTTCTGTCAAAGAACCTTGGATAAAACCCCAAGCAAAAATTGATATAGTCAGGAAACTACTGAGAGAAATCAGACTAATTTTTATGGCACTTTCTAAAAGTCTTTTCCAGGAATTATTGACAGAATTGAAAGTAGTCAAAAAGTTAATCATTGTTTGGCAACTAATAGCAGCAAGAAAAGCTATGGCGCTATAAGCAAAATGTCTCCTTAAAACAATAGATATTCCCAAACATAATCCAATCACAGGAATTTGCCACCAAGCAGTCAATCTAATATTTTGTAAGTAAATTAAAATCGCCAATAAAATAAATAAAGTCGCTCCAATATCAGGATATCCTCTCAAACTAGGACTCCAACTCATAGGTATTAATAGAGCGATCGCTACTGTTGACCAAAATACCCACCGAGAAGAAACTGGAATTAATTTTGTTGCTATAGACCCGAGCAGCAAACTAAATGGTAATAAATAGACCAAATTAATACTCAGAATATAAACAATTCTTTGATTACCAAACAGATAAAGAAAAGGAATTAAGGGCAGAACGACCAAATAATTTTTCTGTTGAGATAAAGAACCGAAAATATCATCAATAGCTCTTTGAGGTGATGCTCGAAATAAATTTGTTAAATTATTTGCTGCATTCTGATATCCCACAAAATCCCACCAATAAATAGTCTGTTCATTGGATACATATATTGATGTTATGACAGTAATTATCAAAACTACAATTAACAAAATAATGCTATTAACCAGAAATCTAGGCTGTGAATTAAGTTTAGTATTTAATGATTTGAAAAAAGAGTGATTGTTCATATTTATCCCGAAATCAGAGTCCTGTGGCCTTGCAATTATATAGCAATCCTAAATAGGTTGCGGGTAATCAAAAAGTAAATAAAAAAACTGAAACTTTTACCTGTTACCTAAAAAGCAGTAAGATTTTTGACACGAATAAAATAGGATTGCTATATTGAGCTAATATCAAGTTTTTCTTGAGTTTATAGTCTTAATTCTATCCTTAAAAATACCATTTACATAAAAATTTCTTACCTTATTTTTCACTTTTCCAAAATAGTCACAGTTAATTGGATTGCCGAACAATTTTTCCCTTCAGCAGTAGAGTTTTTTGGCAAAATTTC
>NZ_CEZPJD010000953.1:0-2697 GCF_983059655.1 Okeania sp. | reverse complement strand
GAGATATTAGGAGAGTTGGAAAATTTCACTACTCATCTCCTCTGGCGTGGTGCTTCATAAAATGAATTAATTATTGCTCTATACGCAACAGAAGGAAATTTCACTACTCATCTCCTCTGGTGGAGTGCTTCACAAAATGAATTAATTATTGCTCTATACGCAACAGAAGGAAAATTTCACTGCTCATCTCCTCTGGTGTGGTGCTTCACAAAATGAATTAATTATTGCTCTATACGCAACAGAAGGAAAATTTCACTGCTCATCTCCTCTGGTGTGGTGCTTCACAAAATGAATTAATTATTGCTCTATACGCAACAGAAGGAAAATTTCACTGCTCATCTCCTCTGGTGTGGTGCTTCACAAAATGAATTAATTATTGCTCTATACGCAACAGAAGGAAAATTTCACTGCTCATCTCCTCTGGTGTGGTGCTTCACAAAATGAATTAATTATTGCTCTATACGCAACAGAAGGAAAATTCGACTATTGGGACTGAAACAAAATAAAACCAGAAAACAGACTCAAATGTAGATGGGCAAAGGCTTTTACGTCAAAAAGGTATAAATCCTAAATTAACAAGGGTTATAACCATTTTTAGGGCATCGGCGTAATTCCCTTGTGTAGACTGACTTTGAGCTGTTTTTTATACCATAAAATGTCTAAGTACCACTATTCATCCTTCTGGCGAAGTACTTCAGACAATGAAAAAAACTATTACTCTATACGTTGTATGGGGTTGGAAATTTTCCACTACTCATCTCCTCTGACGACTGCCTCACAAAATGAATTAACCCCATGGTTATTGAGCAATAGTGAGAAAATTTCTACACTTCACCACCGACTTCCTTTACATTCGAGGTGTTTTTTTTGTGGGGACTGCGAGTCAGTTACCATTCTGCAATCAAACCAATTAAGAATCATAATAGCAAGTACCATTAAGCCAAGGAGACCCATCAAGTTTGACACACATCCTCCTTTTTTCTTAACATTTTCCCAATATGCGTCTCTTTCTTTATCAAGCCTTCTTTCGTTTTGTCTGTATAACTCTTTTTCTTTTGCTAAATCTTTTTTATATATGTTATCATATTGTTAGTTTAAAGTCATACTATGAAAGCTAGATTTAAGTACCGTATATATCCAACACCGGGACAAAAATACCGATTAGCAAAGCTATTTGGTTGCGTCCGTGTTGTCTGGAATGATAGTCTAGTTTGCTGTCAAGAAAAATACAAATTAGGAGAGAAAAAACCTGCTAACTCTGAACTACAAAAACAGTTTATTACTAAAGCTAAAAAGGTGGAGGATAGAGAATGGTTATCAGAGGTTTCAGTTGTACCATTACAGCAATCATTGAATGATTTAAACCAAGCTTATCAAAACTTTTTCAGTTCTACAAAGGGTCAGAGAAAAGGCCAAGCTATAAAACCTCCAAAATTTAAAACCAGGAAATCAAAACAGACTGCCAGGTTTACCTTAAGGGGGTTTAAAGTACACCAAGATAAAGTTTATTTAGCCAAGATTGGAAAGCTGAAAGTAGCCTGCTATGCGAAAACTACCCAGTGAGCCTAGCTCAGTAACAGTTATTAAAGATTCAGCTAATAGATACTTTCTTAGTTTTGTCGTAGAAATACAACCAGAAACTCTACCAAAAACTGATAATTCAGTAGGCATAGATTTAGGTATTAAAACCTTTGCAACATTCAGCAATGGTACAAAGATTGATGCTCCAAAACCATTGAAGAAAAGGATTAGTAAATACAGAAAGTTAAGTAGAACATTATCTAAGAAAAATCAAGGTTCTCAAAGGTACGAAAAAGCCAGACTAAGATTGGCTAAATTTCATGCCAAGCTGAAAGATACAAGGGACGATTTTCTGCATAAATTATCCACTGAAATAATTCGTGAAAACCAAACAATTATCTTGGAGGATTTAAACGTTTCAGGAATGGTCAAGAACCGGAAATTATCCAGAGCAATTAGTGATTTAGGTTGGCGAACATTCCGAACGCTTCTAGAAGGAAAAGCAGAAAAATATGGTCGCGATTTTAGAGTAATTAGTCGTTGGGAAGCAACATCTCAAACCTGCTCTTGTTGTGGTTTCCGTGGTGGCAAATTAGACCTTTCAATTAGGGAGTGGGAATGCCTAAATTGTGGTAGCTTGCATGATCGCGATGTAAATGCAGCCATAAATATATTAGTCGCGGGTGGGCAATCCGAGACTTTAAACGGACGTGGAGGCCAGCATAAGACTACTGCCAAAGTAGCAGCAGCCTGTGTTAGCGGAGCTTTGCGCCAGCAAAACGTCAACCCACCGAAGAGCTACGGTTCAGTAGGAATCTCCGCGCCTGCCTCTTTCAGAGGAGCTTTCCTATCGGAATGCTACGCAAACGCTAACAGGCCGGAGAGGATGTCAATATCCATCATTAGCTTTTTTCGTATAACTTTTGTTATGGCAAGGTTTGACAATTTTGTTTCTCATGCAAAATTTAAGGACTGTCAGTCAACTACTAGACTTCAAAAAACTTCTGACTTTTGACTTTTAACTTCTGACTTCTGACTTCTGACTTCTGACTTCTAACAATTGCCCCAGTAACAATGTTACGATTTCCACAGAAGCGAATGAATATATGATTAGAGAAGGAAAAAAAACTGGATGGAAGAGATAGACAAATCCATATCCTTTGATGGACGGGATAT
>NZ_CEZPJD010000952.1:0-2718 GCF_983059655.1 Okeania sp. | reverse complement strand
CCCCCTAACCCCCCTTGAAAAGGGGGGGGACTTCCAGTTCCCCCTTTTTAAAAGGGATGCGCGGGAGATCATTCATTGATGTACTTCACGCCTTATGAAAACTATTATATAAGGAGGAACAAGTTTTTTTATCACTAATTATCCGGACATGATATTATTTATTTTGTGAACAGACAATCTAACTATAGCAAAAAGCGATCGCTCTTGTAGCTGAGAAAGAGCGATCGCCTCGGAATAAAAAGCGTTTCATCCTGTATAATAATTCAAAGGCTAACAACAATTACTGAATGAAATGAGTGGAATTAATCGTCCAATTGTTCTTGACTCTAAACAGGTTGGCAAGCATCTACCAGATACTCCCCAAATGCAAAGACTTCTGAGAAAAGGGCGTGCTGCTCATGTATTTAATGACCGAGCTACTATGAACCAAGTTGCCCAAGCTATAATTGAAAGGGGAGAATTTACTGACACCGTTAGGGAATATGACCGCTACGGAATGTTATTTGTTCAACCCATTGGTTATAGAATTAGTCCTGACGGTAGTCGCATTCCACTTTATTATGGTGAAATTAAAATAAATGAATACAACCAATACCACGTTATCCCCAGAACCAGACCTAGTGAAAGATAATTGGGAATTTACTGAAGTATGGATCGATCCTACTTTGTCTCCTCCCTATATTCTTTTGTTACTGAGTGCTACAGACGGAAGGTGTCGCATTTACGACCCCGCTGAAGGTTATCGGGTCATTTTTGAGAGTGATAATTATGATGATGCTCAGTTTTGGTTACTTGAGGATGAGTATGAACCTTTGGAAGGAAGACTGAACGCATCGGAGTTAATTTAGGGAATGGGTAAGCGATCGCCTCTTGGAGATGAAAATGAGCGATCGCTTAAGCGATCAATTTTTGTACTATAAACTACTTATCCGCGGTTTTCATGTAATCCAATTTACCTATGCTGAACGTTTATAAGCAGATTATAGCATACCTTTTGTTAATTTCTAGGAACCACTCACTACACCGATTGTTTGCGGTATATCTCTAGTAACGAATCCTAAATCCCTAGATGTAACGTATTGTACTCCCTCAGCAATCACTTGTGAAGATTCGCTTCCATCCAACATCATTACTTCACTTGCTCCGAAATCTCTCAATATTTGAGCTGCATTTGCCTGCGTACTACCTTCAGAGTTCAAGAGCAGAGCCGTTTCCTTGATACCGTCGCCATCGCGATCTCTGACTCCAACAAACATTCTTCCGACCCCTGGATCAAATGGATTTTTCGGCGCAGATTCGTCTAATCCAACTATTACCTGTGGTGCTGAGGATTCTCTAATAGAGTCTATCTCATTATTAAAGTCTGTAATCTCGACTCGATCATTCCATATTTCAAATTTCCGTTTCTCGTTGGGAAACTCACCTTGACCATATCCCTCAAATACTGTACCGCCTATTTTCAAAGGATATGCTAACTTAGCAAAGTTAGCCTTCGAGAGATTGAAAAAATCAAAATCAAAAAACGCTCCGTTAGATATGGAAAAAGCGTTAGGGCTTTCGTTTGAAAAACTGTTCCAGACATCCCGAATATTATCGCGTTCAAAACCATCATCTTTTTGTGCCGCTGTCCGAAGTTGTAAAGAAGCACCTTGGCTCAAATCAACAATTTGCACAAAATCATTATTGTTGCCTAGTAAGCTTACTCCTTTAGAGCTTTGTCTGACATTGAAATCTGGTTTTGTCTCCTCCCAAGAAACATCTAAATAGGCATCGCCCCGATCTTCGTGCATAATTGCAGCAACACGATGCTGACCATTACTACTAGGAGTCAAGTAATATTCTTCTGGGTCTCCATAAGCTTGCTGCCATCCGCTAGTTATCTGAGTCCAACTGCCTCCCTCTGGACGAATGTACAACTGGAAGTAATCATCTGCTCTCGCTTTAAATGTGTAGTCTTGACCAGCCTCAAAGAAAGTATCGGTTTGTGTTAGCATTACAAAATCGTCGCTTGGTAATCCTTCACCAGGAGAACCATTACCAAAATTAAAATCAACACCATTGTCCCGAAGAGAATATGTATCAAGTTTTGCTAACCAATCAATTTCAGTTCTAGAACTCCAGACTCCTACATAAGTCTCCCACGATGATGACTTTTCGATAAAGGTTGCTAATCCATCTATTACCACGACCGCTCTATCGTTTTCACTCTTCAAACTCTCAATATCTCCCTCACTCAAATCTTTTCCTTGCACAACAGCACTAAAAATTTCTCCCTCATCTCCAACCGCATCAACAATATTTATCTGCGAATCAATATAATGCCCAAACTCTTCTAACCAAACATCTGTTACTTCCCCAATATTTCCTAAGTTGTTAGCTAAAAATTCCTGGGATAGATAAATAGTATTAGTTGCTTCAGCAAATGCACCATTGGCTCCATTAATCTCGGCAGATGAAATAACCTGAATTGGTGGCAGACTAATATTGGCCTCTTTGTCCCAATTTTCCCCAAAGGCCAAATCCATCTTTGCCTCAAAATCCGGGTTTGCTGCAAATTCGTGTAAATACTGATAACCTTCAATTACGGCTTGATTAATAACCTGTCCGATCGCCTCGCCAGTTAAAGTATCTACAGATGAATCAGTAGAAATATCTACTGTTGGTTCATAAATTGCTGAGTCTTGAGATAGAATCATATTATCTAAATCATTTAGCTGT
>NZ_CEZPJD010000951.1:0-2723 GCF_983059655.1 Okeania sp. | reverse complement strand
TTGAGCAAACTTCAGTAAACCTTGTTTATTTAGATAATCTTTTGTAGGATTCGATATGTGGCGAAAACAATAATCAGAAATTAATCTGTGGATAGGTTCTCTTAACCATGTAATTCTCTTAGTTTCAGGAAATAATTTATCGTATTTACCCGCGCGAAAATGACCCTCAATAACTTTAGTCTGCCAATGAATAGTAGCTGGCATATTATCTTCAAACATATTAGTTTTATCTGTCAGAACTCCCTGAGTTCCATAAACTTGTAATAAAACCTGTCTGAAAGCTGTTCCGGCTGCTTTTGGCACATGAACAGAAATAAGTTCTACTTGAGGAGTTTGGCTTGGTAAATTATTTGCTTCTGGTGTTTTAACTAAAGCAGATAATGCAGGATTAACTGCATTTAATAAAGGCTCTCCCTCGCGGTCGTTAACTAGAGGAATTAGAATAATCAGAGCATCTTTAAGTTGTTCTTGCTGCTGTTTATTCATGGGTAGCCGAATAATGAATCGAGCATTATTAGCAGCAGAAATATTTGGATGTGCCTTTTTAACTCCAGGGCTAGGAAGACCTTGAGTTAATTCAAATCCTATTAATTGTTGACTGCCAAATAAAACCTTAAAATTAGTTACAGATTCAGACTCGAATGAAAGAACCCATCCACTTAAACAAACAGTTTCATTTTCTATTGCTACTTGGTCTAAAAATCCAGTAGTTGCTGCTAGTTGTGTAGGTTGTTTCTGTACTATTTCAACTTTTTCCATATTGATAAAATTCTGTAAATTATTTTTTAGTAAACAGTTATATAAGAGGATGTACTTCGATTTATTTCCTACTCACAGTTTTTTCCACTCCCCCACTCCCCCACTCCCCCACTCCTCTACTACCCACTTCCCTATTCCCTATTCCCTGAAATCCTAGAAGAAGTCTATTTTTTTTCCAAAATCAACAAATCTTCTTTAAAAGATGAAGTCCGACCACACCAAGAACCATAAGATTTTTCTAGAACATTAAATCCTCGTTCATATATCCACTTTAATAGTAAACTTTCTCTCAAGGCAATTCCTTTTTCTGGCAAATTAATATCTTTAGTAAAACCATATTCTGTTTCATAAATAAGCTGTTGATAATTTTTGCCTTTAGCCATCAACTGTTCTGATGCCGAGTTGATTAAAAAGCAAATTAATAAGCACCTCCCTCCAGGTTTTAAAACTCGATGTATTTCATCAAGATAGCGCATAACCTCCAGGCTTTGTAAATGAATTAATAAATTAGGAATACAGACACAGTTAAAACTTTCATCAGGATAAGGAAAATTGAAATTAATTACTGATATTCTGCCAGTGGGATTATACAGAGGATGATGAATATTATGCCAGTTAAAATTAAAATTAGGTTTGCGTGTTGTAATTTCCTTTTGTACCACAGAAATCAAATGTTTTACCATATCAAAGCCTTCATAACGACCAGAAGGATGTAAATAATTAACTAAGGCATAAGCAACAGTACCAATATTACAACCAACATCCAGAATATGGTCTTTGGGTTGTAAACCTAATCTCTGAATTAAATCTCCTAGTAATTTGAAGGAAGTACGAATAAATTGACTCCTTCCATCAACCTCAGTTATTTTTATATCTTTCTCTTCAGGCAGTGGCAAGAGTGGTGCTAATACCTTTAATAAAATTATCCCCTCACCATGTTTAAATTGAGGAGTTAAAGCGATTAATGAATACTTTAATTGGTTAATTTGTTGTTGATTTAAAAGTATTTTGAGACGAAATCTAGCATTACTTGCACTATCTAAATTAGGATGAACTTTGTCTACATCTGGACTAGGTATATTGAGAGTTTTTTCAAAAAAACTAAACACTTGATTACCAATAACAACTTTAAATCCTTCCACCATACCAGCATCAAGGGAAGCAACCCAACCAGATAAGTGCAAAACTTGATTTTTAATGACTGCCCTGTCAATAGAACCCCAAGTAAGTAGAGGATTAGTTTTTGTTCTTTTCTGGGTAATTTGTTGTTTTCCAGATGATAAATTTTTGAGGTTTTCTTGAGTGTAGTATTGTCTTTTTAATGTTTTTATCCGGTTCTCTCGCAAACTTAGTGCTTCTCGATACAGTTCTATATCTTCCTGATTTATCGCCGATATTTTATTGACTATTTCTTGATTAGATAAGACTTCTTCTAATAATGACTTGTATTCTGGATAGGGATTGGTATTTTGAGTTTCAAGTTGATATTCTGGCCAGTTTAGTATTAATTTTAGTTCATGTAAATCTTCAAGAAAAAATTCTTGAATTCCGACAAAGTCAAATTCTATTAATTTTTGCTCTTGAACAAATTTTGATTTAATTACATTTTGCATCTCGGGTTTTTCGGCAAATTCTATAAATGTCAAATTAGACTCTTTGACTGGTAATAAATTTTGCTTATCACTTTCTAATAAAATTTGCCAAGTCTTCCAAAAAAAGTAAAAAGAGATTAATCTCTTGATTGGATCTCGAAGCCAAATTATTTTTCTAAACTCTGGAAATTTATAATCATATTTATTACTAGGGAAATGACCATGAATTACTTTGACTTCCGGTTTAGGATTAGTTAACATGTTATGGCGTAAATCTCCCCTGTGTGGATAGTCAAAGAAAATTTCTTCTATATGATATATTTGCCTCAAAATTTGTTTAAATGTTGTACCAGCAGTTTTTGGTACATGAAT
>NZ_CEZPJD010000950.1:0-2731 GCF_983059655.1 Okeania sp. | reverse complement strand
GGGTCTCGAATATAGGCAAATCCTAAAGTCCGTCTACCAATAGTTTCATACTGATTTAACTCTGCTGCAATAGATACTCTTGTAGAATCGGCAAAAGGTTTAACTCCCTCCGCAGTCAAAATTTGATGACAACTCGCTAGCAGCAATTCTGGCGCACCTTTAATATGGAGTATTTTGTCCTCTGTTATGGAAGAATTTCCCATAGTTGCCATGTACTTTCTGTCTGCTGAAAAAGTTAACTGACTGACAATATCAAAATCATCTCGTTTATCAATGTAGTCAATATTATTTTCCTCCAACCACAACAGCAAAGCACCTTCTGTATGGTCTCCTAGAGGAATAGACTCTTCACCTTTTTTGTATTCTAAGTTGGCTGTACTGTTGCTACAAATTGCTTCTACTATAATGTTGTCAGCCTTGAGAGTCTTGTCGTCTAAGCTAGGAAAATTCACATCACTGACTTGCATTTTGTTTTCAGTCAAAGTACCTGTTTTATCAGAACAAATGACTGTTGTAGCACCAATGGTTTCACAAGCATGCATCCGGCGGACCAGATTATTTTGTTGAGTCATTTTCTGCATACTGTAAGCTAGACTGAGAGTAACGCTCAATGCTAGTCCTTCGGGTACTGCCACAACTATAACTGCAACTGCAATCATAAAGTAGGTGAGAAATTTCACAGCAACATCTGCAGATATCCAGTCACTGGGAGAAGTGGGAACCAATTCTAAATAGTAACCTACCCCGATACCGATGCCAGATATTGCCAGAGCGAGCAAAATATTTTTTACCCATGCTATCCCGCTATCATTTTCCAGCCACTCTGGTAGTTCGATTTCTTTGCCTATTGATTCCAATCCATCTACGATTATTGGCAACCAGACTCTAGTCAGAGCAACAGTTAAGCTAACGGTCAGGATACTGATAATGTACCATTGTCCGGAGGTGAGATCGAGTTCTCCGGTGAAAATACCCCGTACTACTAAGGCGATATCAATTAAGACTGCTATGACTAAACCAAGAATACCAATTAGGTTACTAAGACGTTCAAGTTGTAGATTTAGAGGCGTGTCTACATCTGTAATATCTAGAACGCATCTAGCAGTTTTACCAATTTCTGTCTCATCACCAACCGCTGTAATTTCGATGACTCCATGTCCATCATTTACTACAGTATCTCGCAATACTTTGTTTGGCGGATAAGCGCAACCAGCATTACCATTAGAGGATAATTTGACATCTGCTACTTTGGCAACAGGTATTGCTTCTCCCGTTAAACTAGCTTCATTAACTTGTAGGGAAACTGCTTCTAATACTTGACCATCTGCTGGTATTTCATCTCCTGTTTCTATGAGTACAATATCGCCTACTACTAAGTCTTTTTTCGGAACAGTTGTAACTTTATTATCTCTAATTACTGCGATAGGAATTTCATCACTTACTTGATTGAGAATATCGAATTCTTTACTAGCTTTATATTCATTTAAAAAAGCAACAGAGGTCGCCAGAATTATGGCAGCAATAATGCCTAAACCTTCTACATAATTACCTTCAAAAATCCCGACAGTAATGGCAATAACGGCAGCTATTATTAGAATCCTAATTACTGGGTCGTCGAACTTTTCTAACCATAATTTCCACCATGGCGATCGCTTGGGTGGCGTTAATAAATTAGACCCGTGTTTTTGCCTATTTGCCTCAACTTCAGGCTGTGTGAGTCCTCTATAGCGGCTGTGTTTTTGCCGTGGTTCTTGAGTGGTTTTCATTAATTAATCTCCTTGCCAAAGTTCACTTTGGTGAGTCTCGTTATAATTTTAGTATTTTATTGTTTTATGTCTTAACTTTATTAATATATCTTAAATTCGTAATTTTGTCTAGAAATGTTTACGATTGGGAAAATAACTTGTTTTTTGATATATTTTTTTCATCAAAATATTGGTTTTTTATTGTCAAATCATGCTACATTTTAAACAATCAAAAAAAACGCTGATTTATTTAATTAAATGTCGATTGAACGTCTCAATAAAATAAGTTGGAAAAAAACACCACAACTTATCTCTTTATTCTCAGGTTGTGGAGGAATGGATTTACCATTTCATCACACAGGATTTGAAGTTGTTTGGGCAGTTGATTCTAATTTTTATGCCTGTCAAACTTTTAAGAAAAATATTGCTGATGTTATCGAGCATAATCAAATTGAAAACATAGATATTAATGGAGTTCCAGAGGCAGATTTAATTACGGGAGGGTTTCCTTGTCAAGATTTTTCAATGATTTGGAAGCGTCCTGGTTTAGAGGGTACGAGAGGCAATTTATATACTTACTTCTTAGAATTTGTTAAACGGAAACAACCAAAGGCATTTATAGCAGAAAATGTCAAAGGTTTATTAAGTGCGAATAAACATCAAGCAATTCAACGAATAATATCAGATTTTGAAAGTATATCTCCAGGTTATTTAGTCAAGCCTAAGTTATACAAATTTGCTGATTATGGAGTACCTCAATTTCGGGAAAGAGTAATTTTAGTAGGGATTAGAATGGATACAGGTTTTAATTTTATTCATCCTCAACCAGAATATGGTCTTGGTCGTAAACATCCTTATAAAACTGCTGGCGAAGCACTTAAAAATGTAGAAAAAGTTCAGGATAATAATGAACATCAAAAAATTCAACCTCGAACAATTGAAATATTGAAAAGGATAAAAGCTGGAGGTAATTTTAGAGATATTCC
>NZ_CEZPJD010000949.1:0-2731 GCF_983059655.1 Okeania sp. | reverse complement strand
CCTAGAATAATTGACTAAATTCACTTGTTTCCCAGACATTTGTCTGGGATATTTTTACTTTCTCAGCAAGTTATTGTGGTAACCAACCTGCACTAAGAAGTATGGTTAAACCCATAAAAAGCACAGAAAAAGTCCAAGTAATCCTATTCAAAGTTATCTCTGCACTTTTGGTGCTAGTAAACAATTGAGCTTGTCCACCAATACCACCAATTCCATCACCTTTGGGGCTGTGTAACAAGACAAATACAACAATACCTATAGCGGATATAATCCAGATAATTTCTGCAAGTTGAACAACATTCATAGTTTTTAATTCGTTAAAAAATCCAATAATTTCGCCGATCTTGAGAGAGATAATTTTTAGTAAACAAAGCATGGCTGAGGAGTTGAAAAATCTCCTCTTGTTTTCTAGTACCTACCTCCTGCCTGCCTGACTGACTACAAACCTACTCTCATAGGAGTACGATTTTGTTGAATATCATATCCAGCATTTTCAATTATTGACCTTCCAGTCATTTCAGGAGGTTGGGGCAACTGTAGAATTTCCAAAATAGTTGGTGCTATATCTGCTAAACACCCATCCTGTCGCAAAGGCACTTCAGTGCCATGACCAGGAATTTTTCGTCCCTCTCCTTCAATAAGTATAAATGGCACAGGATTTGTCGTGTGAGCTGTCCAAGGACTTCCTTCTTCGTCCCACATATATTCAGCATTACCATGGTCAGCAATGATGATTGCTGTGCCACCTACTTTACTAATACTATCTAAAAGTTGTCCTAAACAATGGTCAACAGTTTTAACTGCATTCACCGCCGCATCCATAACCCCAGTGTGACCTACCATGTCAGGGTTAGCATAATTAATCACAATTAGAGAATAAATTTGTTTTTCCACAGCAGCGATCGCTACTTCTGTAACTTCTGCTGCTGACATTTCTGGTGCTTCATCATAGTGAGCAACCATTGGACTTTGAATTAATTCTCGGTCTTCTCCCTCAAATGGTTGTTCCAAACCTCCATTGAAAAAGTAAGTTACATGAGCATACTTTTCAGTTTCAGCAGTACGAAGTTGACGGAGACCATGCTGAGAAATTACTTGTCCAAGAATATTATTTAAGTTTTGAGGCTTAAAAGCTACTAAGGTGGTCAAACTAGAGTCATACTGAGTAAAAGTTAAAAATGTTAATGGTTGAATTTTCTGGCGCTCAAACCCATTAAAGTCTGGGTCTACAAAGGCTTGAGTCAATTGACGGGCACGATCTGGACGAAAATTAAAGAATATTACTCCATCTCCAGGCTCTATAGCTCCTGGGGATACTCTAACTGGGATAACAAATTCATCTGTTATACCTTCAGTATAAGACTGTTGTAGTAAATCAGAAGCAGAACAACCAACTCCATAACCGTCTTTGGTCATCACTTCATAAGCTTTTTGAATTCTATCCCATCGTTTATCCCGGTCCATTGCATAGTAACGACCGCTAATAGTTGCAATTCGTCCTAAACCACTTTGATTAATGTGATATTCTATCTGTTTTAGTACCTGAACCCCTGATTTTGGGTTTGTATCACGTCCATCAGTAATAGCATGAATACAAACATCAGAAATTCCTTTTGCTTTAGCCATATCTAGTAAACCTAATAAGTGGTTTACATGAGAATGAACTCCTCCAGGGGAACATAAGCCTACTAAGTGTAGTTTAGAATTACCCTCAATAACATCTTGACAACATTTTTCAATATCTTGATTTTGAGCAATCGATCCATCTTCTATGGCATCAGATATTCTTACCAACTCCTGGGGTACAATTCTTCCCGCACCAATATTTAGGTGACCGACCTCTGAGTTACCCATTTGACCCTCTGGCAAACCTACTGCTTTCCCAGAAGCTTGAATCAAAGTTCTAGGATATGCTTGCCAAAGGCTGTCAATTACAGGTGTTTCACTCACTGCAATGGCATTTCCTTCTTTTTCTTCTCGATAACCCCAACCATCTAAAATAATTAGTACAACCGGAGATATAGAAACTGTTCCCATGATTTTTTACCTTTTATACCTAATCTCGGTTCTATAATGACTAAATTCAACATACTATAGTTAAGTAGATTTTTATATAAATCTCTATTAATATTTACTTAATTTATGTTAGTAGACCAGTCTTACTAGTTATTAAGTTAACAGTTAATATTTTTAACAAGTCCGTAATTGACCCCACTATTGATCGATAGCTCATCAGTTAACTGTTTCTCACTCCAGTTGATAGGAAAAATTGAATAGGATATCAACTAATACCCATTGAGATTTGAGATTTTAGAGTCTTTGCCTCTAGTTTGCCTAAATATTATTTTATTTGTATCAGTTTAACTCTACAGTTTAAACTGTAAACTATTTACCGAATAATTAGTAATTAATCATTAATAATTAAATAATTCTGGTTTAAAGCTTCCCCTTTTAAGAAAAAAATAAAGAATAATATTTCCTTATATTAAATCAAGAGCGGTTTTAACCAGAGGTAATTATCAATTAATAAATAATAGGTGTCTACCCAATAACTGATAAATGTTTGCTGATTCAATGAAACTTTTAGCTAAATATAATAGATAACTCAAATCATTTCTTAATTTCACTTGAATTGTATTAATATAGAACCCCTAAACGGATCTATTAAGCATCTCCTCCACGCATAGGGAGTAGTAGGGACGTTGCATGCAACGTCCGTACAGAGTAGGGG
>NZ_CEZPJD010000948.1:0-2732 GCF_983059655.1 Okeania sp. | reverse complement strand
CAGAGAAACACAGACAAAGAAATTATGATGTGGTTGACTATATGTTGCTCTTAGACCAATGGCAAATTGATATGGATTTGGGCGACCCATATTACAATCTAAATTTTGATATTCAACGTAACGATTACACTGTCGTTTTGTAGTTGTAAACCTACTTTTTATTCATCAGTTAAAACCCATTTGTTATCTATTTTGAAAATCCCCTCTTTATAATCAACCATTGTCACTGCTGCAAGAGTTTCAATCCACACAGTAGCACCACAACTATGAGGTTTTTCTGGTCAGTAGACAATCCTACAGGGGCCGTGAATTTCAGCTTCATGGCCAGTCGCTAAATTGCTGCTGCCTTCTTTGACCGAAAGAATGGTTAAATCAGTATTTTTCTTGGTTGTATTAATTCCAATGTGGTTGCGATTAAAATGAACTGTGTTCTTGCCACAGCGCTGATGAGAACTCCAACGCGGTTTGGGACCTTTTCTTCGGCTGTGTATTCTTGGCATTCCTTCATGTAACGGAATTACCGAAAAGCGACGTTGAAGGCCCCCGTGTTTTAACCGGGGGATGAAAACAGGCGAGTCGCTTAGACTAGACAACTTTAGTTGTCCTGTGTTATTATTACCTACAATAACTGTTCGGTCTGCCCGTTTCAAATGTACTGTTGTCAGCAAGTTTTAGTAGGTAAAAATCCTGAATTAATTCCCATTTTAACATTCTTGTGCGAACAGTCTCACAAACTAACTAACATGGGCATATACTATGGTCGGCAATTATATTTTAAAGCCAGGATTGGTATTGGCAAGTTTGACTTGGAAAAGGTCTATAAAAACAACTATCATTACAAAGTTTTATATTCTCAAGCAGCACAACAAACATTGAGAACTGTAGCTGAATCATTTAGGTCTTATTATAGTCTTATTATTGCCTATAATGAAGGTAAAATCGAACACAGACCAAGGATTCCTAACTATAGAAAAAAAGGGGGAATGGCTACAGTTAGCTATCCCAAACAAGCATTAAAACTTAAAGATAATCAAATTAGAGTACCACTAGGTAATACCTGTAAACGCTGGTTTGGAGTAGATAGCTTTTTAATTCCAATGCCTAGTAATCTAGCATTCTCTACTCTCAAAGAACTGAGAATATTACCGAGAAACAGATGTTTTTATTGGGAATTTGTTTATGAAAGAGAAGTAATAGTTAAACCTCAATTAAATCAAGAAAATGTATTAGGAATTGACCATGGTTTAAATAATTGGTTGACCTGTGTATCCAATGTAAATACTAGCTTAATTGTAGATGGGAAACAGATTAAATCAATGAATCGTTGGTACAACAAACAAGTATCAACTATTAAAGAAAATCAACCGACTGGATTTTGGTCAAATAAACTAGCTGCCATTACAGAAAAGCGTAACCGCCAAATCCGTGATGGAATTAATAAAGCAGCCAGGATAGTGATTAATCATTGTTTAAAAAATCATATTGGTACAATTGTATTTGGCTGGAATAAAGGTCAGAAAAATCAAATAGAATTAGGTCATAAAAAGAATTCAGAATTTGTACCAATTCCTACAGCTAGACTGAAAGAAAGAATAGCTCAATTATGTGAAGAGTATGGGATTATATTCATAGAAACTGAGGAAAGTTATACAAGTATTGCTTCATTTTTAGATGGTGACAATCTACCTAATTATGGTGAGAAACCCAATGATTGGAAACCATCAGGAAAAAGAATAAAGCGTGGTTTGTATAGAACAGGTAATAATTGGTGTATTAATGCAGACTGTAATGGGGCTGCAAATATCATCACAAAAGTAAGCAGAAAGCTAAGTTTAGACTTAAGCCGACTGTGTAGGGGCACTTTGACTTGTCCCCAGAGAATGTATCTTTGGTCAGCTAAGAAGAGACAGAGCAACACGGATTTATCCTGTGGCGTAGTATCTACTTAGAATCCCCGTGACTTAAGTCCGGGGAGTAGTCAACCAGGCTCGATTATTAATTTTTCTGGCCCCTTGTATGCGGCCTTCCTTAAGCAAGACTCGAACTCTTTGAGTAGATATGCTTAAAAGACTTGCTGCTTCTGTGGTGCTTACAAACATGATTTTTCTATTGCGACTATCGCAATAGTACATTAGATAGCTGAAATTGTAGTTAGTGGGATTAAAAAATTTATTGGATGTATAGGAAAGTTTTAAAAATGAAAAAATTATTTTCGAGATAGATATAGATACTCGCAGCTTAAAATCTGTGGTCCAAGACAGATGATAGTAAAGAGAGTAGCTTGAAAAGAAATTCAAAATTCCTCTGATACTAAATCGGCTACTAAATCCGGCGGTCGCGGAGCGTGGCGTCAGCCGTATCGCGCGTTGTTTGATGAGGAGGGTAAAGCAGCCAAAGCAGCCGGAGCCACGATTCCTAAAGGCTTAAGGGTTAGGGCTACGCCAAAAATCACTTTTTTAGGAAGCTCAAACCAAAGATAGGATTTGCCTTGATACAAATAACTTTAGACAGTAGTGGACTGTTTCATCTTAAATAGTGCGTTAGAATTGTCATTGCGAACGGCAGTGAAGCAATCTCTAACCAATTTTCTATTGCATCATTTTAGTTGAAACAGTCCACTACTGGACTACAAATGCTTATAACTGATAAATAAAAGTAGATTTAGAGACAGGGTTTTGGTAAATAGTATTTGTGTTGGGTTTCGTTACCGCTCAACCCTACAAATACTGTTT
>NZ_CEZPJD010000947.1:0-2735 GCF_983059655.1 Okeania sp. | reverse complement strand
ATGAAAAAATTAGGATTAGTTTTTTGGTTTGAGATAAACAATAGCTTGTCGCCAAATTATAATTGGTAAATCATACTGGTCTAAGAGACAGATACAATTTGGGTCTTGCCAGAAAACTTTTCCCACATGGAGGTCGTTAGTAATTAGTTTTAGCTCTACCTCTTTCTTATCTGTGATATAAGTTTGAATCTGGCGAACACTGGGTAAACTAGTATCAAAATCAGACATAATAATTACTCAATATATTTCCCACGTAATCTTTTCATTTAAAAGTAAATTTCAACTCAATTACTGGAGCATCATAATGACAGTATCATTCACCAAGTATCATGGCCTGGGCAACGATTTTATTTTGATAGATAATCGCCACCAGTCACAACCTATAGTAACACCAGAACAGGCGATAAAATTGTGCGATCGCAATTTTGGTATTGGTGCAGATGGTGTAATTTTTGCCCTGCCTGGAGAAGAGCAAGCAGATTATACCATGAAGATCTTCAATTCTGATGGCTCTGAACCAGAAATGTGTGGCAATGGGATTAGATGTTTAGCAAAATTTATTGCTGAAATAGATAATGATAATAAAACAAAATATAAAATTTATACTGGTGCAGGTTTGCTCGGAATCGAATTACAAGCAGATGGCCAAGTAAAAGTTGATATGGGACAGGCAAAGTTATTGGCATCGGAAATACCTACAACTCTAGGTAATGCTGATGAGAAAATTGTTAATCAAACTCTAGAAGTGGCTGGAAAATCTTGGTCTGTTACTTGTGTCAATATGGGGAACCCACACTGTATAACTTTTGTAGAGAATGTTGCTGATATAGCTCTAGAAATAGTAGGTCCTCAATTTGAGAATCACTCCGTATTTCCAGAACGCACTAATACAGAATTTATTCAAGTTATTAGCCCAAATTATGTGAAAATGCGAGTATGGGAAAGGGGTGCGGGTGCAACATTAGCTTGTGGCACGGGTGCTTGTGCATCTGTAGTGGCAGGGGTTTTAACTCAAAGAAACGAGAATAAAGTTACAGTTGAACTACCTGGAGGTTGTTTGGAGATTGAATGGTCAATCACAGACCAAAAAGTTTATATGACTGGACCAGTAGAAAAAGTATTTACAGGAGTCATTAATGAATCAATAATGAATTGATATAAATATAGAGATGAGCAATTGTTTAAAATTAATTTTTTGACTATTTCAAAATTAGTTTTATAGAAGAAGGAAGAAAGAAGAAGGAAGAAGGAAGAAAGAAGAAGGAAAAATCTGACTATGTCTGAGTTCTTAGCTTCTAATATGTCCTCACTTTTCTTTCGACTGCTATAAAAAAAATTAGCTGTACTATTTTCAAAACTGAGAATAACTTTTATAGCAGTACGCGCTGGTATATTGAGAAATTGCAGGAACTGCCCAATAGCTACAAGTCCGATCAAATCGGTTTTTTTATTCCCCCCTATTGCCTGTTGCCTGTTGCCTGTTGCCTGCGCAAAGCGCTATAGATAAAAATTAAAAGTTACATTGCTTTTGACTGGGAATTTTGACTTAAAAATAGAGGTATATTCATGGGCGGAGGTATTTACTTAATTCGTGACAACGATCAACTTGTGGAAATGACAGAACAAGCTTATGAGTCTGAAGATCAACTACAAGAATTTATAGAAACTTATCCTAACCTACTTGCAGGAGATGATATAGATAGAGCTACTCCCAGAAGATGGTTATTAATATCACGGGAAATAGCAATATCGACAGAAGAAGAGATCACACAACAATGGGCACTATCTCATTTATTTCTTGACCAAGAAGCAATTCCGACATTAGTAATAGTTAAAGGTGCTTACAAAGCAGAAATTCGCCAACAAGTAGTAGGTCAAATGATTGATTATGCTGCTAATGTAGGAGTTTATTGGCCTCTAGAGTCAATTATTGCTCAGTTTGAAGTTAACTGCCGTGAACATGGTCGCGATCCAGAACAAGTATTTGAAACATTTCTGGGTTTAGATGCTAATGAAGAAAAGTTTTGGCAAAAAGTTAAAACTAATTTACAAGCAAATAAAATTCGTTTAGTATTTGTGGCAGATAATATTCCGGCAGAATTACGAAGGGTAGTAGAATTTCTGAATGAGCAGATAGATCCAGTAGAAGTTTTAGCATTAGAAATTAAACAGTATGTTGCTCAAGAAGGTTTAAGAACTTTAGTTCCAAGATTAATTGGTCAAACAACTGAAGCGCAACTGAAAAAATCGAGCACAACCCGCGAGAGAAGAAGGTGGGACGAAGTATCTTTCTTTCAAGAATTTAAAACTAGATGGGGTGCTGATGAGGCAGCAATACTCAAAAAAATTCATGGGTGGGCTAAAAATCAAGAACCCATAACCTCAATTCAATGGGGGACAGGAGATGTTTATGGTGGCTTTACTATAATAGTTAATCAACCAGAAAAAAAGAGTCTAGAGTTATTTAGTATTGATATTTCAGGTCATCTAGAAATTTACTCGAATAAGTATAGTTGTCAACCTCCATTTAATAATAATGGTAAATGGTTGGAGTTAAGAGCTAAACTTAGTTCAATTGGTTTGGCTTTACCAGGAAATTTAGAAGAATTTAGAGCGCCTAGTTTACGTTTATCGACATTACAAGATGATGTAGCATTACAACAAGTAATAGAAACTTTTCATTGGATTATTGAAGAAGTTAATCAAAGTTGAATTGGTAATTTCAGTTATCAGTT
>NZ_CEZPJD010000946.1:0-2739 GCF_983059655.1 Okeania sp. | reverse complement strand
TAGGGAAGAAATTGAAAAAGTTAAGGGAGTAGAGATTAGCTAGTTAACGATCTAACTAAGTACAAAAATTGGGATAATTTATTTTCTGCTATTCCCTAATAGACATCTCCAGAAAAGAGGGAACAGGGAACAGGGAACAGGGAACAGAGAACAGAAAAGAATAATTGATAATTTCTGGATAATAATTGATTTTATTTTTAATTTTTGGAGATGTCTAATTATCTTTTTATTTTGGGTTTAATTCCCCACCGTCTACACGGTGTTGACAATTAGTTGGAACGGAGTAGCCGGTCGTTGACTATCCCCATCTATTTTTTTCCTTCTTCCTTCTTCAATACAGTTTAATATTTAATCACAGTTGCTCCCCAAGAAAACCCAGCAGCGCTACTAGCTAAAACTACTAAATTACCAGGCTTTATTTTCTCTGATTCCATAGCTTTAGCTAAACAAAATAAAGTATCTGCTGCTCCCAAATGACCGCTGTCTTTTAAGGATATAAATGTATTTTTTTCGCTTAATTTCAGAGATTCAAAAATTGATGATAATAAACTTTTTTTGATTTGATTAGTAAATAAAAAATCTATTTCTCCTATGGAAAATCCACTTTTTTGCAATGCAGTTATTATGACTTTTTTATAATTTTTTAAATAAATTTCCGATAAAATTTCGTCTAATTTTTTAGGATCTTCTACTTGGACATAATTAAGTTCTAAGTCAAGATTTTCACCTTTTACAGGCAATTTAGTACCGCCCAAAGGTACTCGCACAAAATCAGCTAATTTCCCATCAGTCATGCCATGATAAGAGAGAATTTTGTTACTAGACTCTCCTTTTTTTAGCAGGGCTGCGACAGCACCATCAGCGAAAAAAAGTATCGAGTTTGTATTTTTATCCGAGTAATTAAGCAACTGGGATAATTTATCACTACAAATAACTAAAGCATAATTTAAGCTCGCATCTGCCAACAACATATTCCGGCAAATATGAATGCCTAAATTGCCACTGTTACAAAAATTTCTAACTTCAAAAGCATGAGCATTTTCAGCACCAATAATACCTTGTATTTTGGCTGCGGGAGACCAAAATCTGTAATCGTAATCTCCCACACCACAATAAGCAATTAAATCTATTTTTTCTGGTTGAATTTGGGCTTTATTTATAGCCGATATTGCTGCTTTAACTCCCATATCGCTAGGATGTTCGTCTTCAGCAGCAATTGATTTTTTTTCCATGCCTATTTTTTCTGTCAAAACCCATAGGGGAATATCTGCTAGTTTAGCGATCGCTTCACTCGTCATAACTCCTGAAGGAATATAATAACCAATTGTTGAAATACCAACTGTTTCATTATTTTTTTTATTTTCAATCATACAGCTTTTAGGGAACAGGGAACACCGGAGCTGGGAACAGATGGGAGTTTCAGTTTTTTTATCTACTTTTTGATTACCCGCAACTTATGCGCGGATTGCTATATTTCAAAATTATAGAGGGAGTAGGAAGTAAGGGAAAATAATTGATAGTTTCTGTGTGATAATTGATTTTATTTTTTATTATTGAAGATGTCTATTAGGCATCTCTTTTAAAGCTTTTTAATCACGCTTATTATTCGTCAAATTCTTTTTTATTCCATGGTATTATAGTCCAATAGGGTTCATAATAATACCAAATTACAGAACTGCAAAAAAAATCCCTTTTCCTTCTTCCTTCTTCCCTCTTCCTTCTTCCTTCTTCATAAAAATTGATTAATTTGCTTACTCTTCCTCAGAATTTATAGAATTTATTTCTGTAGGAAGAGTTAAAGTCGCAATGCTAAAAAGATTAAGACTGCGATAACCATCAGATATTACATCTGCATATTCTTTAGAATAAAAAGGACCGCTATTATAAGCAAACCCTTCTCCTACTTCATATTTTGTTAATTCTGGTAGTGAAGTAGTCACTACTTGAATTTGCCGTTCGTTTTGTGGCGCTACTATTACATGATATCTGGCAGCATTTGACTCTTGACTAATGTATTCAGAAAGTAAGCCATCTAATTCTCCCATAATTAGCTTTTCTTTTTCAGAAACTTCTTCATCAATATTCACCAGAGCATTGATAATATCTTTTAATTCTGATACTTGTTTCTGTGGTGGAGAAGTTGCTAAATAATCATTTACATCCTGACGTAAATTTATCAAATTTACAGAAGCATCTGCTATTCTATTTGTCGTTAAATTATCCCAGGAAAATTTAATATTCCAATGGTCAGCAAATGATTGAATAAACTCTTTTTCTCTGGGGTCAATTACTTCATCAATCATAGCTACCTGACTTAAAATATTGATAATTTTTTTAGCTCCCGAAGGTTTTAAAAATGACTTAGCTAAATCTCCAGCTTCTTTTCTTTCAAAATTAAGGGCTTCTTTGATTAAAGTCCAGAAGCCTTTCTTTCTTTCTCCTGGTACCCATAATGACATTCCTACAAGAATATAGAAAAATGCCAAACCATTAAATAATATGTTGTCTATAACACCTACATATTCTCCAGTGAAAAGAGAGTTAATTGCAAAAATAGTTCCAATAGTAAAAGAAAGTAGATTACCACTAACAGATTGACTTTCTGCAACTACACGCTCATGTTTTCGCTTCCAGACTGGATTCATTGTTAAGTAAACTTCTGCGAGAGAAAATCCTATGGATAAAAAAGCTAACACAGATATTATTTTCTGAAAAGTTTCCATGATACTGCTCCAAAAT
>NZ_CEZPJD010000945.1:1419-2751 GCF_983059655.1 Okeania sp. | reverse complement strand
ACATCTCCAAAAATCAAAAATAAAATCAATTCTTATCCATAAATTATCAATTATTATTCCCTGTTCCCTGTTCCCTGTTCCCTGTTCCCTCTTTTCTGGAGATGTCTAATGATAGGATAATATCATGGACAAGATACTTTAACGAAGTCAGAAATCAGAAGTTATTTTTGTAACGGGGATTTGAGCAAGGTTCCAAAAATATTGTGCCTTAAAAGGCAGGGTTTTAGACCCATATTATTTTGATAATATTTAGGATAGTTGTATACTATATAAATTCTGTCAAAATCGAAAAACTCTTAATCATTTTCAGGAATAGAAAAGATAATGGAAAATTATAATGAGTATCACCTAGACCCAAAGCAATTTCCTTTTCTCAAAAGTTTTCAAGATAACTGGCTAGAAATTAAAGATGAATTCACAAGTTTTACTCAAAATACCTCTGAACAAGAATTAAAATTTACTTATAATATTATGGGTCCTAAAAGTAAAACAATTAAAACTAAAGGTAATGGAAAATATAGTGCTTTTGGCATTTTATTTCAAGGTAGATTTATTGAAGAATATATTAAATTTCATCAAATACAGTATCCTGATTATGAACTAGACTCTGTATCAGAAAAAGCTCTGGTATTAAGAGAGAAATATTTTCCTAGTTTGACTGAAACGATTAAAAAAATCAACTCAAACAATTATGAGATTCTCAGAAATGTTTATTTTGGTATATTCCATCCTGGTTTAGATATTAAGCTCCATGTTAACTATAACCATCATACAAATCGTGGTTATCTAGGATTAATAGTACCAGAAGGGGATGTGGCTATGAAAATATGCCACGATCAACTTTACTGGCAAGAAGGCAAGTTTATGATTTTAGACCACAGTTATCCACACTGCCCCCACAATTACACTAATTATGACAGAGTAGTTTTAGTTGTAGACTTTTTTAAACCCGATCGCCCTAGAGAGGAAGTAGAAAAATTTGAACAAGAGCAAGTTAGACAACGTATGCAAGATAACCCTTATAGTTTAGGAGTTTTTGGTAAAAGCGATCAAGTGAAAACAGAAGATTTTATTAAGTATGGTTTAGCTCATCAGTTAGAGTGGGATAAAGCTTTAGAAAAGTAATTATCAATGGATAATTGATAATTGATAATTGATAATTAATCCCCATTCAGTTTAAAGCCTCTTCTTCCGACATGATATTAGTTTATACGTTCTTTCCTTGGCAAAAATCATAATATATGTTGAAAACTACTGCCAAAAATCTGTTGCATCCCGACTATCCCTTTGCTCCTAAAAATTTCCCGTTTTTTTATGGTTGGGTAATTTTAA
>NZ_CEZPJD010000945.1:0-1319 GCF_983059655.1 Okeania sp. | reverse complement strand
GACTATCCCTTTGCTCCTAAAAATTTCCCGTTTTTTTATGGTTGGGTAATTTTAATTGTTTGCACCATTGGGGTCATCATGAGCATACCCGGTCAAACTATTGGGATGAGTGCTTTCACTGACTATTTACTAGCTGCTACTGGTCTGTCACGCTTACAATTGAGTAATGCCTATTTTTTTGGTACTTTGACCAGTGGTTTACTATTACCTTATGGCGGAATATTGTTAGACCGTTTTGGAGCGCGAGTAACTGTTGTTTGTTCCTCAGTAGGTTTAGCTTTAACTTTGTGTTATCTCAGTTTTAGCGATCGCCTAACTACTCTCATCAGTAACAAATTTCCTAGAATTCCCGATTCAACTATAGCCCTATTAATGCTGATATTAGGTTTTGTCTGCCTGCGATTTTCCGGCCAAGGTATGTTAACCATGACCAGTCGTACAACTCTCGGTAAATGGTTTAACCGTCGTCGGGGTTTTGCTTCTGGTCTGAATGGTGTATTCATGGCTTTGGGTTTTTCTATTGCACCCTTAGTTTCAACTTCATTGATTAATATTTTAGGTTGGCGAAATGCTTGGCTAACTATGGCAGCAGTTGTTGGTATTGGTATGGGGTTAATAGGCTGGGCATTTTATCGCGATCTTCCTGAAGAATGCGGTTTATTAATGGATGGAGAAGTACAAACACCTACGGCTGAAGTAGAAAACTCATCTGAAAACAACTTGCAAGATTTTACCCGCGCTGAAGCTATCGGCACAATTATGTTTTGGGTGGTGACATTAGTATTATCCTCCCAGGCTTTGATCTTTACAGGTATTACTTTTCATATCGTTGATATTGGTGCCGAATTTGGATTATCCCAAGTACAGACAGTGAGTATATTTTTACCCCAGGCAGTTGTATCTACTATTGTTGGTTATTTGATGGGTATGGCTGCAGACAGAGTTAATATCAAATATTTATTCATGGTGATGATGCTTGGTCAGGCAATAGGTGTAGCTGCTATTGCTAATTTTGGAGTGCCATTATTTCGAGTTTTAACTATTATGGGGTTTGGCATTAGTACAGGATGTTTTGGTACTTTATCGGCAGTGGCTTTACCACGTTTTTTTGGTAGAGCTTATTTGGGTGCTATTTCTGGTTTTCAGATGATGATTTTGGTCATAGCTAGTGCCATAGGACCTTCTTTTTTGGCTATATTTAAAGATAAATTAGGTTCTTATCAACCTGGTCTTTATGGTTGTTTGATATTAGTAATTTTGATTTTAATTCTCACCTTTTTTGCCCGTCATCCTCGCAAATTTGATAGATGAATTATATC
>NZ_CEZPJD010000944.1:0-2756 GCF_983059655.1 Okeania sp. | reverse complement strand
ACTCCACTCAAAGGCAAATTCTGTGGAGGTTGGGTACTTTCCTTTGTCGGTGCCCCTCCCGACGACTGTAGTCAAAAGGTAACACTGACATTTTCATTGCCAGTAATGTTAGCTACATTATCCCTAGCATTAACTACATTGCCCCCAGTAATAGGACTTCCCTGGAACAAAGCATTAATATTCTCAGCAGTTACCCCTTGAGACTTTATTTCTTCCAACTTCGCCTCAAGATTTTTCACATCTTCTGGATATTCCTCTTTAGCAACGGCAACCACATCAATAATATCTTGCTGAAATTCCGGGTTTTGATTGGCCACGGTCTCCAGTTCCCGTATCGCTGCCTCAAAATCTTCAGGAAAAGGATTTTCTTGTGCAGGTTTCAAAGCACGGAAAGTATCCCCAGGCATTCTTTTTACTCGTCGCCATAACTTACCCGCTTGCTCCAAAGTCTTTTCACTTAAACCTTCCCCTGTCTTTTCCAAATATTTAACTAAAAAAGGATAGGCGATCGCTGCTGCAGTTAATTCTATAGGTTCCATTTTTGATACTCCTTAGTTAAATAATTAAAAATTATAGCGAATTTCATCCGTAGGAGTGAATGGCCATTCTTCCCTGTAAGGTTTTGATTGTGGCAATGTGGTTTATCAAGTAGCTGCCACTAATTTTTACACTACTAAAGCATCTATAAATTCTATTGTTAATTCTGCTTTTAAGTTGCTGTAGGTATACAAATTGTCAAACCCTAAATTTGCTATCCCATTAGGAATTATATATCGCCCCATGTTTGCTGAAGCCCACATTTTTTTTCAAGTTCTTTGACGAACAAAGGTAACATATTTTCCAAATCACCGTCAGAATTTTTCCTCTGCCAATTATTCAAAGGTTTATTTTGAGAATTGCTGCCATGAAAAAGCGTCACAATTTCCAAATACTTATTACCATCAATAGGCAACATTCGATGCCAAACTAAACTAAAAAAATAAGGGCGGTCATCACCTGGTCTTTTCCCACCAATAGCAGGGGTAGTCTTGAACTCTTCCTTATGAAACAGTTCGATCGCCTTTGATGACTTAGACACCTCCTTGCTAAAAACACTCAAACGCTTTGGAGACCATGCCTCACACCAAGGCGTAAACAACTCAGAGTTAAGTGATACTCCCATATACTGCTTGGTTTGCTGATGTAACTCAGTTAAAAAATTCTTCAAATCTTCAGAAGACTGAATATTAGTCCTCTTAATATCACTATCTAACCATTCCCAATGACACCCAATAGCACGAGTCTTGTATTTAGGGAGAAAATCACGATGCCACACCCGACGCCAAGACTTACCCAAACCTGCCATTACAAAAGTAAACTCCAAAACTTTCTGTAAAAAAGCAAGGTCTTTCTTTGGTGCATCTAGGGAAAGCTCGCCTTTTGTTTCATAAACCGGAGTTTTTTCATTGCCAAAAGTATCATGTTTGGGAAATCCTGATTTAGACTGCCAGTAAAGTTGCACATCTCCTGGTTTTTCAGTGCATCCAAACAATCTATTAACCTTCTTCTTTATAGCCGTTTTATCATTACTAACACCAGCTAATAAACGACTAACATGACCTCTGAGGGTTGCCTTAAATAAATTGGGTCGAAACTCCGGTTCGCCACTGCGCAGTAAGGGACTGACACCTTTACCTTTTAACTGAACCCAGAGAGGATATTCGTATTTGGGAGCATCATACAAACCATATCCCGTACTGGTTTTTCCTCCCAACCCTTGCCTTAATGCCTGTCTCAAGCATCCATCTATTTTTTTCCACTCATCCTCTGGGAGAGGCTTTATGGAGCTTAATTCAAAGATAAAAGTAGGATGATAAAAACTAATAGTAGCGATCGCTTGGGGGCCACCTTCATGTTCTACTTGTCTTTCCTGTTGAGGATGAACCACATCAACCATACCATAGCGAGTTTCCTCATATCCATTAACCTCAACAATTCTAGTGCCTGCCCAGTCGCCGACGGGATAAGCACCATGAAAACGTAATATTCCTGGTTTATCAGCAGTTCCACAATATTTATCAATAGTTTCCTTGGTGACAGCTTTAGTATTATTTGGAAGTCGTTTAAATAAACCTTTGATACTGCTTCCGGGAATAAAAGGAATGCCATTTTTACCAATAGTCGGGCGCAAAATACTATCTTGACCGCAGTTAGTGAAAACCCGAAAGGGAAATTCTATTTTGATGCGGTAGACTGAACCGTCTAGATTAAGTTTCTCAGGTTCTTGGTGTTGATAAAAAGGTTTATTTTCATTGTTTTTGTCTGGATAAACCCATTCTTCAGTCCATTCTTTTAAGTAGTTTCTTCGGTCTTTTTTACTTGGATATTGCAAGCTACAACGACCACTAACTTGAGCGCGATACATCATTGGAATTTGTTGGGAATCTGTTGTTTCCCAGTTATTTTCATCCTCGTTATCTTGAGGAGGCAGTGAGATACGAGATTTTTCTGGTTTTCCAGCGTTTGCTCTTTCAAATGCTTTTGCAAAACTCATTTTTTTCTTTAATAATTAGTTGATTTACTACAATTTCATGAAAATTTTAGATGCCATTAGAAAAAAATTATTAAGCTTCATTTACTTTCCAAATCTTTTCAAAATCACTAGATTTTTTTAGATACTCTAGAAAATCATTGGTTGTTGTTGAATTATCTGGAAAAATAGTTAGCAGTTCCACATATTCATTGGTTGATACTAACTGTTTATTTTGAAGAATATA
>NZ_CEZPJD010000943.1:0-2756 GCF_983059655.1 Okeania sp. | reverse complement strand
CAAAGAATCTAAAATCTAATATTATTATGACTAATAAAACGGGTCAAACTACCCTTTTAAGTAATAATCCTTATATAGAATTGAATAATCAAGGCCAAATTATTACTCTTGAACTTAAACAAGACAATCATATATTAGGGCGCGATCGCCTCCATGCCGATCTTGTAGTACCTTCAGCTTGGTTAGTCATATCTAGTTACCACGCCACTATCCGGAAAATTGACGACCGCTACCATATCTATGATGGTGACGGCCATCGAGCAAGTACCAATGGATTATTTCTAGACCGTACTCGTATCACTCCATCTGAAGGTCATCTTCTAGAAAATGGTATGGAAATCAAAATTGGTCTCGACCCCCAAAACCAAATATTGCTGAAATATTTCGATCCTAATAATCCAATAACCATAGCATCTTTACCAAAAACAAGCTCAATATCTTTAAAAGAGCGATCGGTGTTACTTGGTCGCGATCCTGATGCAACTCTGGAATTAGATGCCCCCACTATTTCCCGTCGTCATGCCACCATTGAACCTAATGGTCAGGGTAATTACATTTTACGCGACCATAGTACCAACGGCGTGTTTGTTAATGGGATGCGAGTTAGGCACTCTATTGTTTTGACTGAAGGAGCAGTCGTCAAAATAGGACCTTTTACTCTAATTCGGCGTAGCGATCGCTTAGAAGTTTTTGACCCGGGAAATCAAATTCGTATTGATGCCGATCGCCTATATAGAATAGTCAGAGACCAACGAGGAAAAACACGAGTTTTGCTGAATGATATCTCCTTTGCGATCGAACCAGGACAGTTTGTGGCCTTGGTGGGAGGTAGTGGCACTGGTAAATCAACTTTGATGGGAACATTATTAGGAATAAACCCTACAACTAAAGGTAAAGTTTATATTAATGGTGAAGATTTAAGGAATAATTTCAATATCTATCGGACTCAAATTGGTTATGTTCCTCAAGATGATATTATTCATCGAGAATTAACAGTATTAGAAGTTTTAAATTATGCAGCAAAATTACGATTACCACCGGATATTAATATTCAAGAAGTAGTCGAAAAAACTCTAGAACAAATAGAGATGAAAGAGAGGAAAAATGTATTAGTTAGTCAGTTAAGTGGAGGGCAGAGAAAAAGGGTAAGTATTGGCGTGGAATTATTAGCAGACCCCAAATTATTTTTCTTAGATGAACCGACATCAGGACTAGACCCAGGTTTAGATAAAAAAATGATGCAACTATTAAGAAAATTGGCAAATCAAGGGCGAACAATTATTTTAGTTACTCATGCCACAGCTAATATTAGAATTTGCGATCGTATAGTCTTTTTAGGTAAAGGCGGACGTTTATGTTATTTTGGTTCTCCTAGAGAAGCTATGACTTTTTTCTCTGTAAATACTGGCGACTTTGCTGATATTTATAACGAACTAGAAACCAGTGATGAAAATATTAATGAATGGGTAAATAATTTTCGTCAATCAGAATATTATCGACGTTATATTGCTAATCATCTGAGTATAGATCATTTAAAATCTCCTACTAATTTACCTCCCAAAAAACAACCAGCTTCTTTTTGGAAACAACTTTTTATTTTAATTAAAAGATATTTTAAATTAACTATTCGTGACCCCATTAACTTAGGTTTAGCTTTATTTACTGCTCCTATTGGTATTAGTTTAATTTTATTTGCCGTTAGGGATAAAAATCCATTAATTGGCGACCCAGAACCTACCTTAGCCCCTTTATCTTTGCGAGTATTATTTGTATTTACCTGTGCTTGTTTGTGGGTCGGTCTGTCTAGTTCCCTGCAAGAAATAATCAAAGAATCAGCTATTTATGTTCGGGAAAGATTAGTCAATTTAGGATTATTTGCTTATCTCAGTTCAAAAGTAATAGTTCTAGGGTTATTAGCAACTTTGCAAACTCTATTAATAGCATTAGTAGTTTTAATTGGATTTAAAAATCCACAACCAGAATTAATTTCATGGCCGATAGGAGTTAGTATTACAACTTTTTTAACTTTGATAAGTTGTATGAGTTTGGGATTAATGATTTCATCTATTGTGAAAAATGGTTCTCAAGCTAATAGTGCTTTACCCTTAATATTGCTACCTCAGATTATTTTTTCCGGTGTTTTATTTGAAATGACAGGTATAGCTAGTAAATTTTCTTGGCTAATGTTAAGTCGTTGGTCTGTAGCTGCTTATGGAGCACTTGTAAATGTTAATAAAATGGTGCCAGAAGCAACTAAATTACCAGATGGAAGTACCGTTCCTTTACCATTTTCTGGTTCAGATGTTTACAATCTTAACTGGGAAAACTTAGGGATAAGTTGGGGAGCTTTATGTTTACATTCAATGATTTATTTAGGCTTCACTATTTGGTTTCAAAAACAGAAAGATATTATATAAGCATTCAGCAGTCAGCTATCAGCTATCAGCTATTAAGTCATTAAATGAGACAAGAGATTCTCAGTATATGAAGTACAGATATTAATAATTAAATGTTCTCAGTGCGAGCATCTTGCTCGCGTGGGTGTACCTCACCAAAGTGGAATTCGCTGTAACTTTGTAGAGACGTTGCATGCAACGTCCCTACTCCCTACTCCCTACTCCCCTACTCCCTACTCCCCTACTCCCCTACTCCCTACTCCCTACTCCCTACTCCCCTACTCCCTACTCCCCTACTCCCCTACTCCCTACTCCCTACTCCCTACTCCCCTACTCCCTACTCCCCTACTCCCCTACTCC
>NZ_CEZPJD010000942.1:0-2758 GCF_983059655.1 Okeania sp. | reverse complement strand
TTTTAGCTTACTTGTAACTTCATAAAAACTTTAATAAAAATCATGGTGCATTTTGCTTTAGCGCATATTTTGCGGAGCAAAACACACCCAATTTAACTTCAATATAAATCAGTAAATTACTCTTTTACTCTGATATCAATTACACTAGCATTAAAATTATAATCCGCTCCCTCCAACTCAATTGTCATACCAATTTTTACCTTAATATTTCCTAATATCGGTCCATCGTCAGTCACTCTACCTTTACCTTCCAATGTTAACAAAAGATTCTGACTAAAAAGTTCTTCTTCTCTAGGATCGGGTAAAGCTTTGACCGAGCCATCCGGCTGAGGAACTGCCACTTTTCGAGTCAAAAACTCTACAGATTTTAGGTTAACTTCTCCATAAGGTTGATTTCTAATAATTAATTGAGTATTCTCCCCTTCCCTTAATAATTTTTCCGGGTTGCGCCCTTTTAAACCTAAAACAATAGCATCTACTTCCACTGGTTTACTAATAATATTACCCACTTGAGCAACAGAGGTTTTATTAGTACCAGGAAAGATAAATATTCCCAGTAATACCATTAAAATTATTAACACAGCGCCCACATCTAAGACACTGACTTTACCAAATAATCGTCCTTGAGAATCCAGAATTTTCATAATTTCATCAACTAATAATGACAAGGTTGAAAATGTTAAATTAGAGATAGCAAACTAGAAATAACTAATTACTACATAAATTAGCGTTAACTACCGAATGCTCTCTAAATAGCTTTTTTTGTTTACCTAAACCCACTTAGCAAAGTTGCTCATTGACTGCCATTGCTTTGTGGTTAAGCAGGATAGCTAAGTAATAAACATTGATAACTTTCACTCAGAAAATACCCTCTCAGAGATATTACCACTTATATCATGTTTAGCAAAACACAAATAATGTAAGCAAACAGCCGTCAGCTATTAGCTATCAGCTATTAATTTTAAGGAAGATAAAAGCAACCTTTAAAATTGAGAAAGAATAAAAGTTACTGGCAAAGTCTCTTCCTAAACCTTAGCAGTAATTACTCATTACTAATTGCTGACCGCTGACAGCTAATAGCTTTTTGCGCAGCATTCCGCAGGAAATGCTTACTTTAAAACATAAGTTCAGTAGGTGAATATAAGGAAGTTTAGCTAATAAAAAACTCCTTTATCTTCGGTAGTAAAATTAAATTTTAGCTTTGCGGAAAAGCTATTAATAACTGTTGTAGTAAATGACAACAACAAGCAAATATCATTCACTCATTTATTTGTAATAGTACTTGAAGGAAAAATTAGGACATATAGCAGTGGAAGGAAAGGTTAGGAAAAATCAAAAGCTTAAAATTAAGACAAGGTATAGCACTGCGTGCAGGCAACAGGCAACAGGCAACAGGCAACAGCTCATATGGGGGAATAAATTGCCGATAATATAAGATTTTAGCTATTGGACACCTCCTGTAATTTGTAAATATGCCAGCGCACATTGCTATAAGATTTTTCCAACTTCGGTTCTTCCTTCTTCTTTTTCCTTCTTTCTTCTGCAATAAATCTAAAATATAGTATCTTTTAATCTAAAAGCTTATGTTGAAAAAACTATCTCTAATTACTCGTTCTTCCTTTCGTAAAGCATCATATCCCTTAATATCTGTAATGGTTGCTGCTGGTTTATGTGCAGGTACAGCATCTCCCAGTCAAGCTATTCCCTGGAGGGAATTAATTTTCCAGAGCATTCAGATGATTCAAATTTCTAACCTGTCTGACCGCCAAGAAGTTGAACTTGGTAAACAAATTAATCAACAAATATTGAAAAAAAGAAATGTTAGACTTTATCGCGATCGCGCAGCTAACGAATATATTAATAGAATTGGCCAAAGGTTGGCTGCTGCCAGTCCCCGTCCAGACATTCCCTATACTTTTCAAGTAGTAGAGGATGACAGTATAAATGCTTTTGCCACTATGGGAGGTTTTGTCTATATTAATACTGGTTTAATGAAAGCTGCAGAGAACGAAGCAGAATTAGCTAGTGTAGTTTCTCACGAAATTGCCCATATTGCTAGTCGTCATGCGGTAAAACAATTACGTCAGACATTATTGGCCCAGGGTTTGGCGACTGCAGCAGGTGTGGATGATAGTGTTGCTGTCCAAGTTGGGGTAGAATTAGCATTACGTCGGCCTAACAGTAGGGAGGCAGAATTTGAAGCTGATGCAATAGGTATTGAAACATTAGGTAGAGCGGGATATGCTCAGTATGGTGCAATTACATTTATGGAAAAATTGTTAAAAAAAGGTTCTCCACCATCTTTTCTTAGCACTCATCCGGCAACATCGGCGAGGATCGAGCAAATGAAACAAATGATTAGTCCTGAATTTGCTTACAATGGTGATGGGTTGGATGATAGGCGTTATCAAGTAATTGTAAGTCAATTAATTCCGTAGTTGAAATTCACCGAAAAATTTGGTCTGAAACTAGCGCAAAAAGGCAGAAGGCAGGAGGTAGAAGGGAAGAAAGGTTATTGTATAAGCTTTTGAACCTTTTTTAACTGGTTAGTTATTTCCGCCATCCTGCACTAGGGAAATTTTTTCATTTTAGGGTATAGAGAACAAGGGGAGATTTTGTGGTGCACTATTCTGCACGGAAAATATTCTCGCTTCAACAGTTATATACAGAATATTTCAGGTAAATTAGGTACACATAAGAATGTTCATTAATGGATAATGGATAATGGATAATGGATAATGGATAATGGATAATGGAT
>NZ_CEZPJD010000941.1:0-2759 GCF_983059655.1 Okeania sp. | reverse complement strand
AAGTCTTATTTTGAATTGTTACTGTTTTTAGCATTGCTTTTATTTCTCCTAAAATTAAGGTAAGCATTTCTTGCGGAATGCTGCGCAAACAGCTATTAGCTGTCAGTTGTCATGAGGGGTTTTAGTGAATATAGACTTAAAAGCCAGCTTTTATAGTTAAGTATAAATTCTGCCTCAATTAGTAAAGCTTTTATCTAAAAATAAAAGCAATAGCTGATAGCTGATAGCTGATAGCTGACGGCTGAATGCTTCAAATCAAGCTGTTTCATAGCGCTACGGTACAGCTTGGATACAATTTTTGTCACAAATTTATACTCAAGGCAAATCACTATATTTTTCCCTTGAAAAAGTTATTTATTGTTAATGATCGACAATCTATATCACATCGATCCCTAACAATTATTTCTTGATTTATAGTTGTATATTATCCATCTATTTTATTAGAGAAATTTTATTAAAAAACTTTTTCTCTATATTTATATATTAATTAAATTCTGTATAACCGACAACTTTTCTGAGGTATGCACCTTAGTTACCAAAAGTAAAAAATTGTTGATAGGAGTAGTGTAGAGGTACTTATTACAAAAGATTAAGCGCTTTAATAATTCTATAGAGGGGGTTTGACTGCGACTCATTTGAGGTAGATACATTACTGAGACTTATAATTAAGCTTAAATAGAAATCAAGTAACGATGGTTAATACCTTTTTTTTAATCCCAACTATAGTTAAGTGAATATATAGCAGAAGGAAGAAGAAAGCATGAAAAATATTGCTTTTAGCATTTTCAGGTAAAAGCCATTATGTATAATAATCTCAGCCTATTTTACTGTATTTTTTTTTGAAAGTCTAGTTCAGATTGACTATAGCGATTGAGGGCTAATCATCTAAATTTTGAAATTTTCATCAAATCTATAAACCACAGTTTGTTAAAATAAAATAAATATTGACTCCTATATAAATATTTTCGATAACTATATGCTTGCTGCCTGGAGGACCGTATTTGTCGCCATAGTAATGAATCTCGTACTCCTTATTTCTACTTATTTTTGCTGGCAGATGTCCTAACGGTGCAGTTGTAGCAAAGTTTAGGCTTTCCCAATCAGTTAACTCATAAACCCATTTTTCTTGTATGCCTAAAAGACCGAAAAGTCTTCCTTTTCGTTTTTTTAGATACTGTCGCCATCCTACACGACTTTCAAAGTTTTCCCATGTTTCTTTCTTCATTTTTTCATTCTTATCCAGAAATCCGTTTGCTTCTTCAAAAACTTGAAAGCCACCTAATTCTTTAAAAATTTGCTTTTGAACTGAAAAGCCAAAACGTTCATTACTGTACTTTAACCACAGTTGGTCAATAGTACGCAAGTCTTCGCACGGAAAACTATTAATATCTTCGCGAAGCTTATCTCCTATTTCTTTTCCTAAAACTTTATGTATGAGAAACTCAGTTTCTTCATCTGCCTTTAAAAAATCTTTTGTTGCTAGCAAATATTCTAATTTTGTGTAGTCAATTCCTCTAGCTGACTCTAGCTTTACTTCCTTAACTGATGCTTTTTCAGGGGACTTTTCTAGAGCTTGCTTTAGTTTTTCTTCTAAGAGTTTAATTTTGCACTCAACTTCCTGTCTTTCTAACCCTAGCTGTTGCTGATTATCAGCCAGATTTTTTCTTAAGTTTGTTATTTCTTCATCTAAAAGATTTATGTATTCTTGCTGCGTCTGCGCGCCTAGTCTTTGAAATGCGTTGGTTGCATCTTTATCTAGCCCACCTGTCGCAACGAGTATTATATGCCAGAGTTCTTTTGCTGATTTAAAATTTTTAGCTTCTTCTGCTGCGAAAGCTTCCTTTTTTTTACTTTCTATTGAGGACAAATTAGACTGAGAGTAGTTGTTGATTGTAACATTCTCTCCTATAACCCCAGCTATTTTAGAATGGTTAATTTCTCCTCCTTTCATATTGTTAATGCCAAATTCACCACTTTGGTTAGTTTTTTCTTCCATCTTACTCAGTCTCCTGCCAACCTCTTACTGCACCAACAATCGTCGCACCTACTACGTTATCTAAACTCTTCTCTAGCAAAGCTAAACTTCCTTCTTTAGCAGCACTAATCAACCGAGTTTTCAAAGTTGGGTTAGCTTCAATCTCCTTAACAACTTCGGCAGCTACTGCTGCTTTCTCTTGGATAGTCTCTATTGGGTACGTTTGAGACAACTGCTGCAATATTTGTTGCACTTCTTCAGTCGCCTTGGCTAAGTTTTGCTGCTTGGCCTCGTTAATAATTCCTGCAACTTTTGTGTTGCCTTTAATCACGCAACCGCTCATGTGATTGATGCCCGTTGGACCAGTTTGATTAGATGTCATCGTTTATTTCTTTATTGAGATAAAAAATGAGTTCAGCTTAGGTTATTATAACAATTTTTTCAGACAAGTAGTAAGTGGGGGCAGGCATCCTGTCTGCGGTGAAAATATCAGGAACGGGTAAGATGCCCATTCCACAAAACTATTAAAATTATCCCGCATTTATGCAACAAGGTAAAAAAGTAGAAAAATACTCCTCACTCCCCCACTCCCTGACCTATCCGTATATCCGTGCCATAATCTCTGTGAGCCACTACCCCACTCCCTGCCCTATCCGTATATCCGTGCCATAATCCCTGTGAGCCACTCCTGGATAACTTCTTCAAAAATCTAATTAGCCGTCGCTTCTACTACAGTCGTAATTACTTCCTGGAATATTACCTCATCTTTACGAGGGTCCGCATG
>NZ_CEZPJD010000940.1:0-2764 GCF_983059655.1 Okeania sp. | reverse complement strand
AAAATATTACCCCCATGCATCCATCAACGACCTATGCCAAACCTTAATATCCTTCAATGAACTCTGAACATTAAGGAAAAGTTTCATCTCTCCCATTAACCAAGATATTAACCCAGATTTAGTATTATCCCCTGTCAAACTCCACATAAAATACGGTCTCAACTATCGCGATCGCTTCCTTGATAAACAACAGACAAGAGATTTTATCTCGTAACTTTTGCTAGCAGTTGATAGGCAAGAGGCAAAAGGTAACAAGGAAGAAATTTTTCAGAGAGTGGGCGGTACAAAAAAAGATTTTTCTGGTAACTTTTGCTGGCAGTTCCCGGAAATGGTTGAATAAAATTATTGATTTTCTGAAGATGTTTATTATCCTTTGATACAAAATCCAGTTAAACAGTTGTCATTGTGACGATAGGAAGTAACCTCCTAAACTCCTGAGACTGATTCCTTCCACTCCGTGACCATCGCAATGACTTGGATATAGTAATTGTCCGGATTTTATATGGCACTACCAAATTTTCGACACACCCATCCTTTTCTACTTCCACTACCTCGACACACTCTACTTCTGTTAATTCTGTAGCAGTCTCCTGAATCTTCTGGTCAACTTGCTCCCTTGACTCAACAGCACTCTCCACAGACTCTTGTTGTTCTGCCTCAATTACCCGATCGCTCTCTACTTCTACCAATACTTTGGCCACTTCCTGAATAGTCTGACCTAAATTCTCCCCTAGCTCCAGAGAACTATCCACAGACTCAGATTTTTCTACCTCTTCTGATGACGGGGTATGGGGTGATGGAGTGATGGGATGGCCATTAAATTTAGGGCGATCGCTAGGCAATTGTTTCGTCCCTGTCTCCAACTCAATTCTCTGCTGCTTATCCTTATTTTTCCTTGGGGTGGACAACTTCCGGCCTTTCCCTGCCGTAACACTTACTTTCTCCCCTGTCCCTAGAAAATAGTGGCTCAACTTTTGTTTGAGCTTTTTCTTCGCCACATATATCCGCCTGCATACATTGTCGTAGGATATTCCTTGCCGTTCCGCAATTTCTTTATGGGTAAGCTCTTCATAAAAATGTAAAATAAAAGTCCCTCGCAACCTTTCTGGTAAATCAGCGATCGCTCGTCGAATCTCAATAGACCTCTCCTCTCTTTCCAGAAAACTCTCCGGCGACTCCACCGAAGAGGCCATACCCATCTCCTCAGTATCGCCCACCCATTCAATACTTTCAACGCCCATTGCACCCCGAGAACGTTCTCGAATAATGTCAATACAAAGATTCTGAGTCAGCTTGATTGACCAGGCCCTAAAATTGGTAATTTTCCCTCCAAACTTTTGCACCTTTTCCCAAGCTTTTAGCGCTGCCCGACTCAGAGCATCCTCCGCATCTGTTCGGTTAGAGTTCATTAACCTGAGACAGCACCGATAAAGTATATCTTGATGTTCAGTCCATTGCTGCCAAAACTGACAAACCAGACCGGAATTGCTCCTCTCGGTTAAGGCGAAGTCCATTATACGTCCTCTTTGATCTGCAATTATCTACATAATCAAGACGTAAGAAATTTACTGGTATGACCTATCAAACTTAATATAATTAGGCTTTTCTTCAATAGTGAAAATCAACCCTTATTAGCTACCTGCACAAGTCTAATCATTTGTCAATCTCGGAAAATCTATAAATAGGGTTTGCGCTCATAAAGTCTTTTTGGTAGGGTAGGCAATAGGGAGTAAGGAGTAGGGAGTATTTTTTAATATTTTCTGTGCTTATTCTTTGATTTTTTCTTCCCACCCAGGACTCTGTGGCTCAAGAATTTAATCCTGATCCTAAAGATACCAAATGACTTCTATCATAGTGTCTTTGCATAAGTCCCGAGATTTTTTAAATAATTACAGATGGATACTAAACAAATTACAGATTCTATCAAGCTAGATTTTGTTTTAGAGACTATCAACCACAAGCTACTAGAAACCAACAATCATCCTTTAAATACCAAAGAAATTATCATTCTCCAAGGTATTTGGGACAATAAGACCTATGATATAGTCGCTGAAGAGGCAAGTTACAGCTCAAGTTATCTAAGTAATGTCGTTGCTCCTGAGTTATTTAGACGAATTTCTGATATTATTGGTCAAAGGGTGACAAAGAAAAACTGTCGGGTGCAGCTTCAAACATATCTTGTCCCACAAGCTACTTCAAAAAAAACCTTCCTGAGTCAAGATTCCGGAAAACTTTCTCCCAGTGCAAAACAACTAATATCACCAATATTTCCGAGTGGATCTATTTATCTAGATTCACCATTTTACATACAACGAGCTGATATTGAGAAGCAAGTTTATGCAGAAATTCAGAAACCAGGAGCATTGGTGAGAATAAAAGCACCCCAGGAGATGGGCAAAACGTCCCTTCTTTTGAGAGTTATAAACTATGCAGAAAGTTTGGACTATCACACCGTGAACTTGGACTTACAACAGGTAGACCAAAACATTTTGAGTGGTGATATCAACAAATTTTTACGTTGGTTTTGTGCTAATACTGCCTATCAACTAAACCAAGAGCCAAACTTAGATGGCTATTGGGATGAAGATATTGGTGGCAAAGTTAGCTGCACCCTATACTTCCGTAACTATTTATTACGGTCAATTAATTCTCCCCTACTTTTAGCTTTAGATGAAGTCAATCATATTTTTGAGTATCCAGAAATAGCAAAAGACTTTTTTCCTCTATTGCGATCGTGGTATGAGGAAGCAAAAAGACTCCCAGT
>NZ_CEZPJD010000939.1:0-2765 GCF_983059655.1 Okeania sp. | reverse complement strand
AGGGAACAGGGAACAGGGAACAAGGAACAGGGAACAGGGAACAGGGAAGAATAATTGATAATTTCTGGATAAGAATTGATTTTATTTTTAATTTTTGGAGATGTCTAATAGAATTTTTACACTATCTACGATTATATTCGGTTGGTCTATCCACACAAAATGGCTACTTTTATTGGCTTGAATTTGAACGCAATTTGTTGATAGATTGCACAAATTTTTGTGAATTTGCTCTCGTAATTTGTTGGCTGATTTCAGAGGAATTAAAAAAGTCCACCAAGAAGAGTGAAAAAAAGAATTAGCTTTGATACTAACTATTGGCATCGAAGCAAACTCATTAGCAATATTTACCTGATTTCCGCTATTATTTAGATTTAGTATTTCTCGACTCATTGTAATCCAATGTTTAGAGCGACAAAAAGAACGTTTTACATAATTTCTCGACTCTTGAGAAAATTGTCGTAATTCAGGTTTGATTAATTCAAATATTCGACATTTTCTTAATAGCTGAATAATTCCTAATATTGAGCCTAAAATAGACATAACAAAGCCGGAAATAAATAATAATTTTAAAACTTGTAATTGGATAGGCATCTTCAGCATTCCTGTTTCATGGAGTCCATCTGTAAGTACCATGCCAATCACTTTTTCTGGGAAGCGATGAGCATATAATCTGACATTGTAACTGCCAAAGGAATTTCCTATTAAAATGTAAGGTGGGTTAATTTTTGCTCGGGTAAGTAGGGTATCTAATTCTGTAACAATTTGAGTGCTAGTTCGAGGATAAGGACTATGTTCGCTCCATCCATATCCAGCTCTGTCGTAAATACATACTCGCCCTAACTTTGCCAGTTTTTCTACTAAGAAATATCCTTCTATTCCACCTAAGCTATGGTCGAGAATAATCGTTGGACTAGCTTCTCCTACAACATACAAATGTAGACGATAACCACCAACATCAAATAGTTTTCCCGGAGGTGGTTTTTGATTTTCCAAATGACAGGCGATCGCTTGATAAATTGTTGTAGTAATTATCAGAATAATTCTGATAAATAATGACAATGACATTTTGAGTGTTTCTTTGGATAAAGAATAGTTTCCTTACTCCAAGTAATATGAGGAGTGGGAAATATAGCAATGTGCGCTAGCTTCTGTACAAATTACAGGAACTATCCAATAGCTAAAAGTCTTATATTATCGGTTTTTTTTACCCTTGATGCTTGAAAATGCTCCAAGGATACCGAGGGCGAGGAGACTAACAAGGGAAGTAGGTTCAGGAACAGATGTAGCTTGACAATCATCACAAAGCGCATCGTAAGTCAGGGATTCAAAATTATTGCTCAAGTTAGTTTGCAGATAAGGAAACAGTTGAGTCATTACCACACCAATCAACTCTTCTTCTGGATCGACAAAATAATGAGTATTGTAGAGACCTCCCCATTTGAAAGCACCAATTGAAGCTGGTGTTTCGCTAGGAGCTGCCTTAACAGCCATACCATTAGTAAAACGATAGCCAGTCATACCGAAGAGTTGCTGATACAATGGAATAACTTCTAAATCTTCGGGTTGGACTGAAAGAAAATTCTCCACCGTTTCCGCCTCAGCAATCTGAACCACTGTTTGACCATCTTGACTCGTTAATTCACCTTGATTGAGGAGCATTTGCAGAAAACGAGAATAGTCATCAACAGTAGAAGTTAAACCCGCACCTCCGGAGAAATAGGTATCTCCAGTAACGTAAGGATAGGCTCGATCCACATCTAACCCAGTGATTTCTTCAGTTTCCTCACCGATAGGTCTGAGACCATTATTTTCAGGAGTATAAGCAGTGGCAAGACGGTCTAATTTTTCATCAGGAACGAAAAAAGAAGTATCCTCCATCTCTAGTGGATCAAAAATTCTAGCTTCAAAAAACTCCGCTAGTGTCTGTCCCGATACGACTTCTATCAGATAGCCTAATAAATCTGAATTCAGACCGTAATTCCAGGCACTTCCCGGCTCGAATAGCAAGGGAATATCTGCCAGTTTCTCCATTCCTTCACCAATTGTTCCAGGAGTAGTGGAGTAGCCATCCGTAATTCCTGCTTCTTGTAACAGCGGACGAATGTAGAGATTGTTATTGAGATTATAGTCGATTCCAGAACTGTGATTGAGCAACTGCCTAATGGTAATTTGGTTTTCAGCAGCAACTGTAGTGAAATCATTTGGGTCTCCAGATGCTCCAGGAATCAATATTTCCATATCAGCATAAGCAGGAATGTATTGAGAGAGGGGATCGTCAAAATCAATCAAATCATCTTCTGCCAAAAGATGAACTCCAAAACCAGTCATAATCTTGGTATTGGAAGCAATCCGAAAAATATCATCAACCTGCATCACGTCTTGGGTTTCCAGGTCTCTGAAGCCTACTGCTTCATGATAGCCTACTTGACCATTTCTGATGATTATAGCTACGCCTCCAGCAATTTGCTCGGTATCTACAAGCAACTCTAGTTCTTCCGTAATTGCTTCTAGTTTAGACGAAGAAAGTCCGATCTCTTCTGGACTACTAGCTACAGGCAAAGCTTTGGCAAGAGGAACTGAGCTAAGAGAAACAAACCCCAAGGTTATAGCTGTTAGTAAAGATTTTTGACTTGATTTCATAATAAAATTCCCTGATAGGCTAGCTCAGTAATAGTATATGGAAACATTATACCATTTCTCAAAAGTCTTGCCATACTTAGAACCATACTTAGAGTGTGGCAAAATCACTTTTCTTCATAACCGAA
>NZ_CEZPJD010000938.1:1425-2768 GCF_983059655.1 Okeania sp. | reverse complement strand
TTAAAAAAGTTTAAATTTTGTAATGGATTTATAAATAATGCCTACTCCGATATACCATATTACTCATATTAATAATTTGACTTCTATTATAAACTCGGGTGGATTAATTGCTGTTAGTAGACTGAAGCAAAGACAAGTTAGTTATACAAATATTGCTTATGAAAGAATTCAAAATAGAAGAGCAACAAAAAGAGTTCCTTGTGGGACAAGAGGTGTACTACATGATTATGTTCCTTTTTATTTTGCACCCCGTTCGCCTATGCTTTATACCATCCACAAAGGAAATGTTCCAGGTTATCAAGATGGTCAAAATTTGATTATTCATTTAGTTGTAGAAATAGAAGCAATAGCAAACTCAAATTTAGATTTTGTTTTTACTGATGGTCATGCAGTTATGGATTACTCTGATTTTTGTGAGGATCTTGAAGGACTAGAGCATATCATTGATTGGGAATTAATGAAATCAAAATATTGGTTTGATACCGATGAGGATAACAATCGCAAATTTCACCGACAAGCTGAATTTTTAGTACATAAATTTTGCCGTTGGACATTGGTTAAAGAAATTGGTGTTGTAGATGACAACATGAAAATAAAAGTCCAGAAAATATTAGAAAATCAGGATTATCAACCTCTTGTAAAAATACATTCTGATTGGTATTATTAATAATATATGTAGATAGTTCTAAATAATTAAAAAATAGATATTATTTGAAGGAAAAAAATGGTTGAATTTAAGCAAGGCAATCTCCTAGAAGAAAATATAGAGACCCTAGTTAATACAGTTAATTGTGTTGGTGTAATGGGAAAAGGTATTGCCTTGCAATTCAAACAGGCATTCCCAGAAAACTTCCAACAATACAAAAAAGCTTGTGATGCTAAACAAGTACAACCAGGGCAAATGTTTACTACTTCTACAGATAAGCTGTTTCCTAGATATATTATTAACTTTCCTACCAAACGTCACTGGAAAGGAAAATCAAAAATAGAAGATATTGAATCTGGATTAAAAGCTTTAGTTGAAGAAGTAAAACAACTCAATATTCAGTCAATTGCTATCCCTCCTTTAGGATGTGGCAATGGTGGTTTAAATTGGGAAGTCGTCAAACCCATGATAGTGAATGCTTGTGCTGAATTACCCGATGTTCAGGTAGTAATTTTTGAACCAATGGGCGCACCAGTAGCTGACCAAATTAAAGTCGTTACCAAGAAACCACGGATGACTCTTGCCCGTGCCTTATTTATCCGTCTGCTAGAATTGTACGCAATTCCAGGTTATCGCTTAACCAAACTCGAAATTCAGAAACTTGCTTATTTTCTCCAGGAAGCTAAACAACCATTAA
>NZ_CEZPJD010000938.1:0-1325 GCF_983059655.1 Okeania sp. | reverse complement strand
AGCGATCGCATTGGTACAACAATGGAATGAAAGAAAACGTAAACTGTTTAAACCTAGTCATCTAGAGAAAACATGGGAACGACTTAAACAGCAAAATTGGTTTCTTGATGTATCTGCAACTCATAACTGATAACAGCAGGACTTACGCACGCATTGTCTGTTATAGGCGCTTCTGTGGTTTAAAGTGCGTTGCAACATACTTTTTTGATCGCTAATTATCCGGACGTGATATGAGTAGGGAGAAATAATTGATGATTTATGTACTATATTTCCCTGACAGCTCAATAGCAAGAATCTTCAAAAAATGAAGCAAAAGCTTTCAAGAGATAAATTTTCTGCTGCTTTATATTGAACATATAAGATTCAAATTCAAGAAGAAAAGGAGCAAAAATTATGAAAAAATTCCTTTTAACTGCTGCTACTTTTCTACAGTTATCTTTAGTATCTATATCTGAAGCTGCACAAATGAAAAATATCACTTTCGAGAGCAATAATCAAACCTTAGTAGGAAATCTCTACCTCCCCGATGATTATCAACAAGGAACAAAATTACCAGGCGTAATAGTAACAGGTGCTTGGCCAACTGTCAAAGAACAAATGCCTGCAACCTACGCTGAAGAAATGGCCGATCGCGGTTATGCTGTTTTGACTTTTGACTTCCGTAACTGGGGAAAGTCTGAGGGGAATGAGCGTCAGTTAGAAAATCCCACTAATAAAACTGAAGATATTATCGCTGCTGCTAATTATTTAACTACCCGCAATGAAGTAGATGCTAGTCGCATTGCTGGTTTAGGTATTTGCGCCAGTTCCGGATATATGGTAGATGCCGCAGTTCAGAGCGATGATATTCAGGCGATCACTCCTTAAATCTGGGAAGGCGTTAGCGTTTGCGATAGCATTCCGTAAGGAAAGCTTGGCGTTAGCCATCGCTCTTTTTATGACAACTTTATGTATCAGCTTACCTTACGGCTAATGATACGTCACAACTTTTTTGGAATTGCACAAATTATTTACTCTCCATTAATTGCTTTTGGATTAATCAATCTGGCCAATTTTCTAAGAGCATATTGGCATAGTCGCGAATTAGCTCTTCAGAAGATTTCATTGCTTCTTTGATTATCTTAATCGCTTCGGGAGTTTCAATTTCTGCTAGTGCTAGAAGAGCTTTTTTTGGCACACTTAACCCAGCATCATACGACCATCGGTAGGTCAAAGCTAAGGAACGCACCAAGTTGGATTTAGTAAACAGTATACAGAAGGTGTTAGTTCTATCGGGTGATTTTCCTTAGGAATTCTTTCTAAAAATCGCTGAATCCAGATATTTT
>NZ_CEZPJD010000937.1:0-2769 GCF_983059655.1 Okeania sp. | reverse complement strand
ATGTTTAGCGATCGCCTGCTTGGAGCACTTATCCGTGAAAGAAAGGAACAGTTGGAAAAAGACCGCGATCGCCAAGTTCCCCAGGTAGTTTATGGGAATGTATTACCGCAAGAAAGTCGGGAAACTATCTCTACTGAGGAAAATGTTTCTATTTTACAAGGGATACCAGGAAGTGTTGGTTGTGTGGAAGGTTATGTCAAGGTTTGTCGGAGTTTAGAGGTAAATCTGGCTGAGTCGGAAAATCTAATTATTGTTGTGCCTTATACCGATGCTGGTTGGGCACCTTTGTTGTTGAAGGCAAAAGGTATTATTGCAGAAGTAGGGGGGCAGTTATCCCACGGAGCTATTATTGCGCGGGAATATGGCATTCCGGCAGTAATGAATGTTTCTAGAGCGATGACTCGTTTACAGGATGGGCAAAAAGTTAGGGTAGATGGGTATCGGGGAACAGTGGAGTTGTTGTAACTACTGGCAAGTTATAAAGTCAAAAGTCAAAAGTAATATTAGGTTGCATTAATTAACCACCATACAAAAAGATGGTATTGATAATGAAGAGAACAAAAAAAATGGATAAATATGTTAAATAATTAACAGTAACTATCTCTAATATTTAAAGTATGTACAAAATGACTATCTGGAGGTTTAGGCGATCGCTCCTTGAAAGATAGTTAAAGTAAGTGCTTGAGAATTTTTGGAGATGTCTAATGTACCGTCTGACTCTGGCAGTTGGGTATGGTCGGGAAAAGGCCGTAGTAGTTCAGTTTTAATGTTTATTTCCGTCATCACTAATATCATGTTCGGTTAAATACTTATACTTTGGAGAAAGGAAGGCAGAGGGCAAAAGGCAGAGGGCAGAAGGCAGAAGGCAGAAGGGACAGAAAGGTCCAAAGAGATAAGGTTTTTTATAACTGATTATCCGAACATGATATAACCCATCCATATTTGATATCATGTCCGTTGGTATAGTTTGTGTAAAAGTTAGCGTGGATATCTACAGGAAATTTAAGTTTTTTTCTTGCCTGTTCCCAGCTCCGGTGTTCCCTGTTCCCTATTTACTATACAAGACCGATGCTACCGGACATGATATGATATGTTGTCTTAATTTTAGCAAAAATTTAGCTGTTTTTTTCATACGGTATCGCTATGTAGAGTAGCACCCTGCAACACTCACAAGTACCAAAGTATTTTCCGACTCCCTATTCCCCAGGGAGCAAGATGCTCCCACTACAATTTAATATTATTCTTTCCTCACTTTTTCTGGAACTGCTACTGGAGATAAACCAGCGATCGCCTTTAAATTTTGACACCTAACTAACTCAGTAAAGTTCAGATTATTACGCCCTTCAATTTTTGCTACATTTTCTATTCCTTGTAACAAATAATTTGCTGCTTCAGTTTCTTGATAACCTCGTCTGGTTGCAACTCTAATTGCCATTTCATCTGCTGCTAATTCTGTTTGTGTACTATGATTATTTTGCCAAATTTTGATTAAACCAATTGCACTTAAACTACTAGCAACTAATATTCCTACTACATCTGCTTCGCTTAATTCGGAAATTAATCCTATTAAACCCACTGCAAAAACACCTTGATTCAAATTAGGCTTAAACCATTGAATTTCACATAACCAACTGACGGTTTGTAACATGATTAAATCTCGTTGTGCTTTGGGTAAGTTCATCCATAAGTCAAAATTTAGGTAGATTACCCGGTCATTTTTCCAAGGTAAAGGAAAGGTTGTTTCAATAATGGTAGGTTGTTGATTTTTACCAACTATTTTTGTCATCATTCGCCCAGAAGCAGGCATGATATCTAATAAACGGGTAGTTTCGGAAAGTTCTGGATTCATATTTTTTAAATTAAGGAAGAGGGAAGAAGGAAGAAGGAAGAAGGAAGAAGGAAAAATATTACATTGTCTGAGTTTTAAGCTGTTCATCTCTCCTAACCTTTCCTTTAATTGCTATAAGCATTATTTTTTTGATTGAAATTAAACTGCTTTGTAAGCATTTCCTGCGGAATACTGGGCAAACAGTTATTAGCAGTCAGCAACAAAACTCTGTTCTTAAGAACAATGTTTAAATTAACAACTGAATTTAAGGGCAAGGGAGCAAACTTTTGTAGTAAGACAATTAATAAAGCTTTTCCTAAACTAAAAGCAATAGCTGATAGCTGATAGCTGAAGGCTGAATGCTTACACTGCTTTTAAACTATTGGATAAAATTTGCAAAACTTGGGTGATTTTTTCTGCTTTTCCTTCTGTGGCACTAATTAACAATAAAAATACATTTCTATCAATCTGACGGGCTAAAATTATTCCACTCATCGGTTGTGTATTATTATTTATTGTTAAACTACCACTCCAAGGTAAAGTAATTTCTCCTGGTTTAATTTCTTGAAATTCTTGTGGTTGAAAACCTTCTCCTCTAGCAAATTCACTTATGGCAATTATCGCTAAAGTTTTATTATCTAATTGTTGTAAATCAACTTGAGGTTTGACTACTACAGTATAAGCTAAATTTCCTGCTGGCGATTCAAATACTGGTACGCCAGCAATGATTTTTTGTTGATAACCTTCTATAATTCCAATCTCAAATTGACTATCTTTATATGAGCGAGAACTCTGAGAGATTAATGAATTAGTAATATCTTCAGCTTGGGCAGGTTTAAGTAAAGATATTTGATGCCAACTTCCAACAATATAGTTGAAAATAAATAAGGTTAGAGCTGTTAATAATCCGATACTAATTAAGCGCCATTTTTTCATATATA
>NZ_CEZPJD010000936.1:0-2775 GCF_983059655.1 Okeania sp. | reverse complement strand
TTACTCTCTATAATATGCACCTAAGGCATCATGTAAAAATAAGTTGTACAAATTTTATCTGAAATAGATTGTAAAATCTAGCTTCCATCAAAAAAACTGTTCAGGTTATTCTTACACGCCTCTTAACATAAGATTACTACTGATAACTGAAATGACATCTCAACTAAAACGAGAAATTGGTGTGTTCGGCGCTACCCTCATGGGTTTAGGCTCAATTGTGGGTACGGGAGTATTTGTCAGTATTGGTATTGCTGCTAGTATTTCTGGTCCATCGGTAATTATTGCAGTGGCGATCGCTGCTTTTGTTGCTATCTGTAATGGTCTCAACAGCGCCCAGTTAGCAGCAAACCATCCTGTGAGTGGTGGTACTTATGAATATGGTTATAAATACCTGAATCATTGGTTGGGTTTTATTGCTGGGTGGATGTTTCTGTTGGCGAAAAGTGCTTCTGCTGCTACTGCTGCTTTGGGTTTTGCTGGTTATTTGCTGAATGCTTTTGGTGTGAATAATCAAACTTGGTTGGTGTTGACTGCTTTAACTGCTGTGGTTGTATTAACAATAGTTGTGTTAAGTGGAATTCGTCGTTCTAATTTTACTAATATTATTATTGTTTCGATAACGTTATTTTCTCTGATTGTGTTTATCTTGGCAGGGATGCCTCAAGTGGTATCGTCTGCTGGGGAAAATTTAACACCTTTTTTTCCTGGGGATAAACCTTTAGCATCTTTACTTCAAGCTGCTGCTTTAATGTTTGTTGCTTATACTGGTTATGGTCGTATTGCAACTCTGGGGGAGGAGGTAAAGCAACCACGACGTACTATTCCGAGAGCGATCGCTCTAACGATGCTCGTCACCTGTTTGTTATATATCTCGATTGCTGTGGTTACTGTGATAGTTGGTCAGGAAGTTATTAATAAATTATCTACAGCGGATGTTGGTTTAGCTGCTCCTCTAGAAGTTATTGCCAAAGTAGGAGGTTTAGGTGTTCCTGTGATTCCGAAGTTAATTGCTGTTGGTGCTGTTACGGCAATGTTGGGAGTGTTGTTAAATTTAATTTTGGGTTTGTCCAGGGTTTTATTAGCAATGGGGCGTCGGCGAGATGTACCGAAAGTTGTTGCTAGATTGAATAGTGAGCAAACTACTCCTTATATAGCTGTGATAGTAGTGGGAGTAGCGATCGCTTTTTTAGTTTTAATTGGTGATGTGAAAACTACTTGGTCTTTTAGTGCTTTTAATGTTTTGATTTATTATGCTATTACAAATTTTGCTGCTCTGAAACTTTCTCCAGAAGAAAGACTGTATCCTAAGTGGTTAGGTTGGGTAGGTTTAACTGCTTGTTTGTTTTTAGCTTTTTGGGTAGATCGGCAAATTTGGTTAGTTGGTTTAGGGTTAATTATTGTTGGTTTAATTTGGCATAGTTTAATTCATAGATTAATTAACGAATAGCTTTAATTTTCCCTCATTAAAATCTGCTTGCAAATTGATAATCTCTTGTCAATTATTAATTTCTTGAATCAATCCTATTTTCGTCTTTTTCCACTCGTTCATAACTCACCGAAAAACTGGATAGTTACACCTCCTCGTTTTCAGGGGATAAGAAAAAGAATATTCCGTAGTTCAATCCTAATACTTAAGCTAGAGGTACTGAAAACTGATAGCTAAAAACTGATAACTTATAACTGAAAACTGATAACTGAAATTACCCTGGCCCTAAAATATTGTAAAGCTGACCAAAAATCACCTACCTGTTTAATTTCTACTAAAACCTCTTGATTATCAGGAAAATCTACCTCCTCCAATAACTCAATAATTTTACCTTTTTTGATTCCTTTGACAAACATAAATTTACTCCTTTTCTCTTGAAAATTACTTATAAAATCTTGCTCGACAACAATAATTTAGGCTTCTATAGTTATTTTAAGTTTTCTTAGTTTCCTTTTTTTATTTCTTCTTCCTTCTTCTTTTGAAAATAATAAAAGCTTACAGAATTTGGAATCATAATTTCTCCGCCCTCCAACTTTTGCGAATTGCTGCTGAAATAATCCAGCAATACTTGTAATTGGGAAGGAGAAAAATATGTTGTATAGCATCAACGATAAAATCCAGTAAATATTTACCCAACTGAGAATCTTTCTGAAAACATTTTGTAATATTTATTGGAGATTCTATAATTTCTTGATGAAAAGAAATATTGTGTTCAGAAAGGAATTGATATAAATCGTCGCTAAAAAACATTGGTCTTTGATAAAATCGCTGATTTACATAATAATAAGGCTCGCTTATTGCTCTTTTTAAATTTACTGCAAAAATTGCTATCCCTTCTTCCCCAATGAGTTCGTAAACTTTCTCAACAGAGGATTTAATTTCTGAAAAATAGTAAAATGAATGAATTAATAGGATGATGTCAAAAGTTTGGGATGATTCAAATTTTTCCAATTCAACCGGATGAATTTCAAACCCAAATTTCTCTGGTTGAGATGTGCTAAGTTTCTGACACCATTCCTGTATTTTTACACACTCTACTTTATCTGGATCTACTCAAAAAAATGAATAGATTTGTTCAACTCAAGCAGCTTTACTACGGGAAGCTCCGAAGATCGACCGCTTTTCATCCCCTTAAAAAGAGAGGCTTTGTACCTCCTTTTTTGGTAAACAAAAAATTATAACTATTAGGAAGCAGTTCAGAGAGAATAACTCTGATATTCTTGTTATTTTAGAACTATAGCAATATGATTTGAGTTGTGAGATATTGAAAACTTTTAGGGAACAGGGAA